>NZ_LOKY01000013.1:0-110150 GCF_002211315.1 Rhizobium sp. R693
GGAAGCTGGCGCGCTTCTCTGACGTCAGACAATCTGTCATCGACCGGATCGTACACGGCTGGTCGCCACAGCAGATTGCAGGACGCATGCGCCTGGAACGCCATCCGATCTCTGTCAGCCACGAGACGATCTACAAGTTCGCATATTCGCCCGACGGGCACGCCATCAAGCTGTGGCGGCACCTACCGGAGCATCGTGCGCGACGCCGACCACGACATGCCCGACGCAAGCATGGTCAACGGTTTAGCCCGGAACTCAACATCTTGCGGCGCCCAGATGTCGTTGCCGAGCGCAAGCAGTTTGGGCATTGGGAATGCGACCTGATCCAGTTTCGGAAAAAGTTCGGAAAGGCCAATGTGACGTCGCTGGTCGAGCGAGTCAGCCGCTTCGCGATCTTCCTGCGCAACAATGACCGTCAGTCCCGTCCTGTCATGGACGGCCTTGTTCAAGCACTGCAGGCCCTGCCCCACCTTGCTCGCCGTTCCATCACCTTCGACCGGGGGACGGAGTTCACTGACTGGCCGTATCTGCAAGCCAGCATCGGCGCCCAAACCTGGTTTTGTGATCCGCAATCGCCCTGGCAAAAAGGCACCGTCGAGAACACCAATGGCCGGGTCCGGAAATGGCTTTCGAGAGAGGTCGATCCACTGTCCGTGACCGACGCCGACCTGATCGACATCTGCAATCGGCTCAATGATACGCCACGCAAATGTCTTGGCTATCGAACGCCCGCAGAGGTCTTCCGCAAGAAACTGCTCGCCCAGATGCGGTATGCAGGTTAGCTTGACCAAGCCCGCAAGTCGCGGTTCAGCATGAACTCACAACCCAACTTCTCCGCCACAGAAGATCGGACAAGGTGGAAAGAGCTCGCTAATCTACACCCTTTCTTTGTGCGTAGACTGCCCTACAATCCCCTGGGACAGTCGGAGCCGTTGCCATGCGCGCCTTTCTCGCAGTTTTCATTCTGTGTGTCGCGTCCTTCGTTTTGCTCGCGACCGCTCGCGCCGAAGATCCGATCGACACGACGCGCACGATGATCGAGGCGCAGATCAAAGCGTTCCTGAACGACGACGTTGATACGGCCTATTCCTTTGCCGCACCCGGGATCAAGGCGATCTATCCAGACAAGAACGTCTTCTTCGCCATGGTCAAGAAGAGCTACGGGCCGGTCTATCACCCTGGCAACTATGCCTTCGGGCGCAGCCGCTCGATCGACAATGGCGCGATGATCTATCACGAGGTACTGATATCAGGCCGTGACGGCAAAGACTGGACCGCGATCTATCAGGTGGCCCGTCAACCTGACGGGAGCTACAAGATCAACGGCGTCCAGATCGTGCCGAATACCGCAAGCAAGGGCATCTGAGTGGCGGGCAGGCGGGATTCGCAGTGCACCGCCCCTCGCTAGTTGCCCTTAGATGGGCTCCAGGTCGCCCCTCCCCCATTCCTCCATGGTCTCGGCCATGAAATCGGCGAAGCGTCCCTCGGCTATCGCCTTGCGGATGCCCTGCATCAGTTCCTGATAATAGGCAAGATTATGCCAGGAAAGAAGCATCCCACCGAGCGCCTCATTGGCACGTACGAGGTGATGCAGGTAGGCACGCGAGTAGTCGCGCGAGGCTGGGCAGTTCGACTGTTCGTCGAGCGGCCGCATGTCCTCGGCGTGACGGGCGTTGCGGATGTTGACCTTACCTCGCCGGGTGAACGCAAGCCCGTGCCGGCCGGAGCGGGTCGGCATGACGCAGTCGAACATATCGATACCGCGAGCGACGGACTTCAGGATATCGTCAGGCGTACCGACGCCCATGAGGTATCGCGGTTTCTCCGTAGGAAGAACCGGCAGCGTCTCTTCAAGCATCTTCAGCATGACGTCTTGCGGCTCGCCGACAGCGAGACCGCCAACGGCATAGCCCTTGAGGTCGAGATCGGTCAGTGCTGCGGCTGACCGGATGCGCAGCGCGGGCACATCCCCGCCCTGCACAATGCCGAACATCGCCTTGCCCGGCTGATCGCCGAAGGCGACCTTGCATCGTTCCGCCCAGCGCAACGAAAGCTCCATGGCGCGCTCGATCTCGCGCGGTTCCGCCGGAAGTGCCACGCATTCGTCGAGCTGCATCTGAATGTCTGAATCGAGCAATCCCTGGATCTCGATCGAGCGCTCCGGAGACATGTGATGCAGGCTGCCGTCGACATGCGACTTGAAAGTCACGCCCTGTTCGTCGAGCTTGCGGAGGCCAGAGAGCGACATCACCTGGAACCCGCCGGAATCGGTCAGGATCGGATGCTCCCAGCGGATTAGCTTGTGCAGGCCGCCGAGGCGCGCAACACGTTCGGCCGTCGGGCGCAGCATGAGATGGTAGGTATTGCCGAGGATGATATCGGCGCCCGTTTCACGAACCTGGTCGAGATACATCGCCTTGACCGTGCCGACGGTACCAACGGGCATGAAGGCCGGCGTGCGGATCGTGCCGCGCGGCATCGAGACTTCGCCCAGCCGCGCACCGGCGTCTGTCTTCTTGAGAGTGAACTGAAAGTTCTCGGTCATTTAGTCTTTCCGGAAAAGAAGGCTGGAATCGCCATAAGAATAGAAGCGGTAGCCCGTCGAAATCGCGTGCTGGTAGGCTGCGTGCATCGTCTCGAAGCCCGCGAAGGCCGAAACGAGCATGAACAGTGTCGAGCGAGGCAAATGGAAGTTCGTCATGAGCATGTCAACCGCCTTGAAGCTGTAGCCCGGCGTGATGAAGATGCCGGTGGCACCGGCCCAGGCGCGAATCTCGCCGTTCTCCTGCGCGGCACTTTCGATCAGCCGCAATGAAGTCGTACCGACGCAGATGATGCGCCCGCCCCTCGCCTTGACGGCATTGAGGCTCGCCGCCGTCTCGGCGCTGACATAGCCGCTCTCGAGATGCATCTTGTGATCGTCGGTGTCGTCGGCCTTCACAGGCAGGAAGGTGCCCGCACCGACATGCAGCGTCACGAAATGCCGCCCGACACCCGCCTTGTCGATGGCTTCGAAAAGATCAGGCGTGAAGTGAAGCCCGGCCGTCGGGGCAGCGACGGCACCCTCCTCGCGGGCATAAATCGTCTGGTAGTCGGCGCGGTCGCGCTCGTCCTCAGCGCGTTTCGCGGCGATGTAGGGCGGTAGCGGAATATGGCCGACGGAATGGATGGCCTCGTCGAGCATCGGTCCGGAAAGATCGAAGGCAAGCGTGACTTCTCCGCCCTCGCCCTTTTCTTCGACCGTGCATTCAAGTTTCCCGAGAAGGCAGCTGCTACCGTCGTGGCCGAACGAGATACGATCGCCGATCTTGATGCGCTTGCCGGGCTTGGCGAAGGCCTTCCAGCGGCTTGCACCAACGCGCATGTGCAACGTCGCCGAAACCTGCTGACCACCGGCGCCTTCGCGATGACGGATACCCTCGAGCTGCGCCGGGATCACCTTGGTGTCGTTGAAGACAAGCGCGTCCCCTGCCCTCAGGAAATCAGGCAGATCGCTGACCCGATGGTCGGATAGCTGTACTTCGCCGGCTGGATCGACGACGAGCAGACGTGCGCTATCGCGCGGCTCGGCTGGCCGCAGTGCGATCCGTTCATCCGGCAGGTCGAAATCAAAGAGGTCTACGCGCATTACTCAAGTCCGGGCAAAGCGAAACCCGCCCCACGCTTTCGCGCAAGGGCGGGTTTCAGCAGAAATCACAATCAGACGTCAGCGGCAACCCGCATCGAGACGATCGAGTCCGGATCGACAACCGGCTCGCCCTTCTTGATCTTGTCGACGTTGTCCATGCCTTCGATGACCTGGCCCCAGACGGAGTACTGCTTGTTCAGCCAGGGAGCATCCGTGAAGCAGATGAAGAACTGCGAGTTGGCCGAGTTCGGGTTCTGCGAGCGGGCCATCGAGCAGGTGCCGCGAACGTGGCTGACTGCCGAGAATTCAGCCTTGAGGTCAGGCTTTTCGGAACCGCCCATGCCGGCGCGGCTCGGGTTGAAGCTCTCGCCGCCCTTCTTGCCGAACTTCACGTCGCCGGTCTGCGCCATGAAATCGTTGATGACACGATGGAATACAACGTTGTCATAGGCCTTCTCGCGAGCGAGTTCCTTGATGCGGGCGACGTGTTCCGGTGCCACTTCCGGCAGCAGCTGGATGACAACCTTGCCCTTGGTGGTTTCCAGGATGATGGTGTTTTCGGGATCCTTGATCTCGGCCATTCTTCTTCTCCTACTTGTCTTGAAACTTACTTGCTTCCGACGGTGACCTTGATCATCCGGTCGGGATTGCTGACTTCGCCGTTCTGGCCTTCGCCGCGCTTGATCTTGTCGACATTCTCCATACCGGAGACGACCTTGCCGACGACCGTATACTGGCCATTGAGGAACGAGCCGTCAGCGAACATGATGAAGAACTGCGAATTCGCCGAGTTCGGATCCTGCGAGCGGGCCATGCCGACCGTTCCGCGAACAAAAGGCGTCTTCGAAAATTCTGCCGGCAGGTCAGGCAGGTCGGAGCCACCGGTTCCGGCACGGCTCGCATCGAAACCCTTTTCCATGTTGCCAAACTTCACGTCCCCGGTCTGCGCCATGAAGCCTTCGATAACGCGATGGAAGGCGACGTTGTCATACGCGCCCTTCTTGGCGAGCGCTTCGATCTGGGCAACATGCTTCGGTGCGACTTCGGGCATAAGCTGGATCACGACCGGACCGTCCTTCAGCTGGATCGTCAGCGTGTTGCCTGACTGTGCGAATGCGCTGCCGCCGAACGAGGCAAGGGAAAGCACGGCTGCAAAGGCGAGAGAGAAAAGTTTCATGTTGGCTCCGTTGCGGCGAGAAAATCGCCTAGGATTTGCGCTTGGATTGAAGGGCTTTCAAGACGGCAGCCGGCACAAAGGCGCTGACATCGCCTCCCATGGTAGCGATTTGCCGGACCAATGTGGCGGTTATGGGCCGTGAGGCCGTTCCGGCGGGCAGAAAGATCGTTTGAATGTCGGGCGCCATCTGGCGGTTCATCCCGGCCATCTGCATTTCATAGTCGAGATCGGTGCCGTCCCTGAGGCCGCGGATCAGAAGCGTCGCTCCATGGGAGCGCGCCGCGTCGACGACGAGATTGTCGAAGGCCACAACCGAGATATCGCCCGCCTTTTCAGGCAGCGCTTTCGCCAACGACCGACGAATGAGATCCGCCTTCTCGTCGAAGGAAAAGAGCGGCGTCTTGCCGGGATGGATGCCGATCGCGACAATAACCTTGGATGCAACGCTCAGTGCCTGGATAAGAACATCCAGATGTCCGTTGGTGATCGGGTCGAACGACCCCGGATAAAAAGCTGTCGTCATCTGGCCTAGCCGTTTGTTTCGACGACCTTTTGTCATGGATAAGGGCCGCCCGCAAGTCATTTACCCGTTCGCTGAACGGCTGATGAATGCGCCATTCAAGGCGGCTTCAGGCCGCATGTCTATAAAGGAGAGCGTCAACCGCCGATGTCATTCCGGCATCGGTCCCTCCCCGGAAAACGTTCATGCTGATCATCCTTGTTGCAATCGCTGTCATCGCTTCGCTGCTTGCCGAATTTCTCTACGGTTACGTGCGGGATATCCAGGATGCAAGCTGGGTTCGGCCAAGCGTCCGGGAACACCACGCAATCGTGCGTGCAGCAGGAAACGTGGGGTTTAAACCGATTAAGAATTCTGAACGCCAGATGAACGGTGTATTCAAAGTCGCTTCAGATCGGCCTTGGTAAACGACCGGTCAATACCCCTGGAACCATTTTCGCACCGATGCGTTCACTCAACCAGCGTAACGCGATACGCCGCACAAGGAAGAAAATATGCCCAATAAGATTACCATGATTAATGCTGTCTGGATGGTAATGATGACCGGTATGCTTGCAGCGACAGTCGCGCTCTACGATCACAAAGGAGATGCGTCCAAGGTATATGGCCCCTATGCGTCCGCTCGCACGGCGGTTATGAGCCAGTACTAAGGAACGTGAACGCAAAGCCCAGGAGGATTGCTCATGTTCACGATACTAACAGTGCTAACCGCCCTTATCAGCATCATGTTTGTCGTGTCCGTGGCATCCACTATCGCCGCCCTTCGCCATGAAAACGAAGAGGTAAAGAAGGTCGATGGAAAGCACAGTTGGTTCTAGCCGCTGCCGCTATTCTGGGAATTCGTTTTGACCACTCAAGGCCGGATGACCATGTCGTCCGGCCTTTCTCATGCCTGAAGATGATACTGGTAACTGTCGCTCAACGGCGCGAACCGACATTCTCTTGATCGTTGATGCGCCGAACCATGATGACATCATCGATTTCCCTGCTGTTATGGATGAAGCCGCCGGGAATGCGCCCGGCCTCGTGGAAACCTTCGCGTTCATAAAATCGTCTGGCGGCCGTGTTCTCGGCACTGACCGCGAGCTCCAGCTGCCGAATTCCGTTCTTACGCGCATAGGCTACGGTTGCCTCCAGTAGTTCCTTGGCGTGGCCTCCGGCCCTTTCGCTGCCACGCACATAGACCATGATTAGCGTCGCACGGTGCGCCATCTTGCTAGCACGTTGTCTGCTCAGCCCCATGATGCCAATCGGATCGCCGCGCTTGAAGGCCGCAAATACCGGCCCTTCAACCAATCGCTTGCGCCATTCGTCGTCTGACAGCGCCTCCCAGTCTTCGGCGCTGCTGGCAAAGGCTGCCGGTTCGGTTCGCAATGCCTCCAGCCGAATGGCTTTAAAGATTGCAACGTCATCAATACCGAGAATCCGGATCAATCTGGTCCTCCTTCGACTGCGCGCTATCCGCGCCTCAAACGTTCCGAGAAGCTCAAAAAAGAAAACCGGGCAGTTGCCCGGTTTTCAAGATCAAAACGTCAGAACATCAAGCTTCCGGATCGGGCGCGCCTTCCGGGGTCGCGACAATGTCGTCGCCATTCCCGGCAACGTCTTCTGCCTCTTCCTCCGGCTCGCTGATGCGCTCGACGGATACAACCTTCTCGTCCTTTGCCGTCGAGAAAATGGTGACGCCCTTCGTTGCACGGCTCGCGATGCGAATGCCGCCCACTGGAACGCGGATCAGTTGGCCGCCATCGGAAACCAGCATGATCTGGTCGCCGTCGTTGACCGGGAAAGCAGCGACGAGTTCGCCGATCTCCGCCGTCTTCGACGTATCTGTGGCGCGAATGCCCTTGCCGCCGCGGCCCGAAATCCGGAAATCGTAAGACGAGGAACGCTTGCCGAAGCCCTTTTCCGAAACCGTCAGGACATATTGCTCACGTGCCTTCAGTTCCTCATAGCGTTCGTCACTCAGCTGACCTTCCTCGGCGACTTCCTCGCCGACGAGCGAGATTTCCTCTGCGTCACCTGTCGTAAGGCGCCGCTCGCTTGCGGCCCGCTTCAGATAGGCAGCGCGCTCCCATGGCTCAGCGTCCACATGCCCGACGATCGTCATCGAGATAATGCGGTCGCCATCGCCGAGATTGATGCCGCGAACGCCGATCGAGTTACGGCCCGCAAAGACGCGGACATCGTCGACCGGGAAGCGGATGCACTGGCCGAGCGCTGTCGTCAGAAGTACATCGTCGTGCTCGGTGCAGGTCTCGACGGAGAGGATTTCATCGCCCTCCTCCTCGAGCTTCATCGCGATCTTGCCGTTGCGGTTGACCTGGACGAAGTCGGAAAGCTTATTGCGGCGAACCGTTCCGCGCGTCGTCGAGAACATTACGTCGAGCTTGTCCCAGCTATCCTCATCCTCCGGCAACGGCAGGATCGTCGTGATGCGTTCGCCGGGGTCCAGCGGCAGCATGTTGATGAGCGCCTTGCCGCGCGCGGTCGGTGTGCCAATCGGCAGGCGATAGACCTTTTCCTTGTAGACGATGCCGCGCGACGAGAAGAACAAAACCGGTGTATGCGTGTTGAGAACAAATAGCTGGCTAACAAAATCTTCGTCGCGCGTGGTCATGCCGGAGCGGCCCTTGCCGCCGCGGCGCTGGGCGCGATAGGTCGTCAGCGGTACGCGCTTGATGTAGCCGAGATGCGAGACGGTCACGACCATGTCTTCGCGGGCGATGAGATCCTCATCGTCCATCTCAAGGCCGCCATCCATGATCTCGGTGCGGCGCGGCGTGCCGAATTCATCGCGAACGGCGGCAAGCTCCTCCTTGACGATCGTCTGGATGCGGATACGTGACGACAGGATTTCAAGATAATCCTTAATCTCTTCGCCTATCTTGTTGAGTTCGTCGCCGATTTCGTCACGGCCGAGAGCGGTCAGGCGGGCCAGACGCAGTTCGAGGATGGCGCGCGCCTGCTCTTCCGAGAGGTTATACGTCAGGTCCTCGTTGATGCGGTGACGCGGGTCGTCGATCAGGCGGATCAGGCTTTCGACGTCGGATGCCGGCCAGCGGCGCGTCATCAGTTCTTCACGGGCAGACTGCGGATCTGGCGCCTGGCGGATAACGCGGATGACTTCGTCGATATTCGCAACAGCAATCGCGAGGCCAACCAAGACGTGAGCGCGTTCGCGCGCCTTGCGCAGCAGGAATTTCGTTCTCCGGCTAACGACTTCCTCGCGGAAGGAGACGAAGGCACGCAGCATGTCGAGCAGCGTCAACTGTTCCGGCTTGCCGCCATTCAGTGCCACTATGTTGCAGCCAAAGGAGGTCTGCAGCGGCGTGTAGCGATAAAGCTGGTTCAGGATGACGTCGGCATTGGCGTCGCGCTTCAATTCAACGACGACACGATAGCCCTGGCGGTCAGATTCATCGCGCAGGTCGGAGATGCCTTCGATACGCTTGTCGCGTACCAGTTCGGCCATCTTTTCGATCATCGTCGACTTGTTCACCTGATACGGGATCTCGGTGATGATGATCTGTTCGCGATCGCCGCGCATCGGCTCGATGGTGGCGACACCGCGCATGATCACGGAGCCACGACCTGTCTCGTAGGCCGAGCGAATGCCGGCGCGACCAAGGATCTTGGCGCCGGTCGGGAAGTCCGGGCCCGGTATGATCTGCATGATGTCAGGCAGCTCGATCGCCGGATTGTCGATCAGCGCAATGCAGCCGTCGATGACTTCGGACAGATTGTGCGGCGGGATATTGGTCGCCATACCGACGGCAATGCCGCCTGCCCCGTTCACCAGCAGGTTTGGGAACTTGGCGGGAACGACGACAGGCTCGGAGAGTGTGCCGTCATAGTTGTCGCGGAAGTCAACCGTTTCCTTGTCGAGATCGTCGAGCAGCGAATGCGCGGCCTTCTGCAGGCGGCACTCGGTGTAGCGTTCGGCCGCCGGCGGATCACCGTCGACGGAGCCGAAGTTGCCCTGGCCGTCGATCAGCGGCAGTCGGAGCGACCACTCTTGTGCCATACGCGCCAGCGCGTCGTAGATCGCCGCATTGCCGTGCGGATGGTATTTACCCATCACATCCCCGGTAACGCGGGCGCATTTGACGTATTTCTTGTTCCAGTCGATGCCGAGTTCGGACATGCCGTAAAGGATGCGCCGGTGCACGGGCTTCAGGCCGTCGCGCACATCAGGCAGCGCGCGGCTGACGATAACGCTCATCGCGTAATCGAGGTACGACCGCTGCATTTCCTCCATGATGGAGATGGGCTCGATGCCTGGCGGGAGCTTCCCGCCGCCGGGGGGTGTTTGCTCAGTCAAAACAGATCACGATCTCTTCTAGAATCACTTGAAGATTTATAGCGGAAAGCCTGTTCCTACGCTAATTTTGGCAGGGGTTTTGAACAGACTTTTGCGGTCTTATGAGGGCAACGGGAGCCTCGGTGGCGGTTATTTACACCACCCGGATAACACCATTTGCCAAATTGATCGCTCCGCATCACAATCGCCCAAAAACCAAGTGTTTATATGGGCTCACGGAGAGACAATGGCAAGCGTCGACCAACTGATCAACGCCTTCACGACGCTGCTTGTCACGATCGATCCGCCTGGTCTTGCTCCGCTCTTTCTTGGGCTCACGACCGGTATGAGCCGCAGCCAGAGAAAACAGGTGGCGCTACGCGGCTCGATTATCGCCTTTGTCATTCTTGCCGCCTTCGCCCTGTTCGGAGCCAGTGTGCTCGGCGTGCTCGGAATTTCGATCGGCGCCTTCCGCATAGCCGGCGGTCTTCTATTATTCTGGATCGCCTTTGAAATGGTATTCGAGAAGCGGCAGGACCGTAAGGAGAAGACGAGCACGGCCGCGATCACCGTCGATCACATCCATAATATCTCGGTCTTTCCGTTGGCGATCCCTCTGATCGCCGGTCCAGGCGCCATTTCGGCGACGATCCTGATTGCTGGGTCGATGCAGGCTTCGCTTGAGCGGGCGCAATTGATCATTGTCATCGCATTGAGCCTGCTGCTGCTGTTTCTCTCGCTGCTCATCGCCGAAAGACTCGATCGCTTCCTTGGCGTAACAGGGCGCGCAATTCTGACGCGCCTTCTCGGCGTCATCCTGGCAGCGCTCGCCACGCAGTTCGTTGTCGACGGTTTGAAGTCTGCCCTCGTCACGATGCCGGTTGGCTAAATCAAAAAGCCGGTTGCCTGCAATGGCTTCCGTCGCGGTAAGCGCGGGATCTCCAAGCCCCTGAGCTTGAAAAGCAAACGGCACACCTCGCGGCGCGCCGTCCAATTCATGTACGGAGGATAGTCTGCGATCAGAACGGGATGTCGTCGTCGAGATCGCGCGAGAAGTTTCCACCGCTACCACCGCTGCTGCGGCCAGATGATTGCGAGGGCGCACCGTAGTCGTCGCCGTAGCCGCCGCCGCCACCGAAATCGCCACCGCCGGCATTGCTGCCGCGACCGCCGCCAAAGCTGGAGCCTCCGCCCTCTCCGCGACCGTCGAGCATCGTCAGCGTCGAGCCGAAGCCCTGCAGAACGACTTCCGTCGAATAGCGGTCCTGGCCGTTCTGGTCCTGCCACTTGCGGGTCTGCAGCGCACCTTCGATGTAGAGCTTAGCGCCCTTCTTCACATACTGTTCGACGACCTTGCAGAGGCCTTCGTTGAAGACCACGACCGTATGCCATTCCGTCTTCTCGCGGCGTTCACCGGAGTTGCGGTCACGCCAGGTCTCGGACGTCGCGATGCGGAGATTGGCGATCGGCCGGCCATCCTGGGTTCGCCGGATTTCGGGGTCGGCGCCCACGTTCCCGATCAGAATTACCTTGTTTACGCTGCCAGCCATACTTTCACCTTACCTGCCGCCCTGCCCGGCGGCGCTTGAACCAATCGGTCCACCTTAAACCATAGAGCGCCGGCGATGCGTGTCCATCGCCGGTTCATCCACAAGGAATTTTGTTCTTTATTTGTTCTAGTTTATCCCTATGATCCTGTCAACCGAATCGAAAACCTTTGCAGCAGACGGACATTCAGCCTCGACTCGCCAGCCGGCATCACTAAATAAGGGGCTTGTTCCAGCACAGAAGCAGAAGACGATGAGCGAACTGAAGACGATTTCTATCCGCGGCGCGCGCGAGCACAATTTGAAGGGCATCGATCTCGATCTGCCTCGAAATAAACTCATCGTCATGACCGGCCTTTCAGGGTCCGGCAAATCGTCGCTTGCCTTCGACACGATCTATGCCGAAGGGCAGCGGCGCTATGTCGAAAGCCTTTCGGCCTATGCGCGCCAGTTCCTTGAAATGATGCAGAAGCCCGACGTCGACCAGATCGACGGCCTGTCACCTGCGATTTCGATCGAGCAGAAAACGACCTCGCGCAACCCGCGCTCGACGGTCGGCACGGTGACCGAGATCTACGACTACATGCGCCTGCTCTTTGCCCGCGTTGGCGTGCCTTATTCGCCGGCGACGGGCCTGCCGATCGAGAGCCAGACGGTCAGCCAGATGGTCGATCGCGTACTGGAGTTCGGAGATGGCACCCGTCTCTACATTCTCGCGCCGCTCGTGCGTGGACGTAAAGGCGAGTACAAGAAGGAACTGGCGGACCTGATGAAAAAGGGCTTCCAGCGCGTCAAGGTTGACGGTCAGTTCTACGAGATCGCCGACGTGCCGGCTCTCGATAAGAAATACAAGCACGACATCGACGTCGTGGTCGACCGCATTGTCGTGCGGCCGGACATGGCTTCGCGCCTTGCCGACAGCTTCGAGACCTCGCTCAAGCTTGCCGACGGCCTGGCGGTTGCGGAATTCGCTGACAAGCCGCTGCCGCCGGAAGAAACTGCCGCCGGCGGCTCTGCCAACAAATCGCTCAACGAAACGCACGAACGCGTTCTCTTTTCGGAAAAGTTCGCCTGCCCGGTGTCGGGCTTCACCATTCCCGAGATCGAGCCGCGACTTTTTTCGTTCAACAATCCAGCCGGCGCCTGCCCGACCTGCGACGGCCTCGGCGCCCAGCAGAAGATTGACGCCAACTTGATCGTGCCAGAGCCTGAGCGCACGCTGCGCGATGGCGCCATTGCACCTTGGGCAAAGTCGACTTCTCCTTATTACAACCAGACACTTGAAGCCCTCGGCAAGCACTACGGCTTCAAGCTCGGCGCCCGTTGGAACGACCTGTCGGAACAGGCCAAGGACGTGATCCTGAATGGCACCGACGAGAAGATCGAGTTCCATTATGCCGATGGTGCGCGGTCCTACACGACGCACAAGAATTTCGAAGGCATCATCACCAACCTCGAGCGCCGCTGGAAGGAGACGGATTCCGCCTGGGCGCGCGAGGAAATCGAGCGCTATATGTCGGCCGCCCCCTGCCCGTCTTGCGGCGGCTATCGCCTGAAGCCGGAGGCACTGGCCGTCAAGATCAACACGCTGCATATCGGCCAGGTGACCGATATGTCGATCCGCGTCGCCCGTGACTGGTTCGAGGTCCTGCCGCAATCACTGAGCGCCAAGCAGAACGAGATTGCTGTTCGCATTCTCAAGGAGATCCGCGACCGCCTGCGCTTCCTCAATGACGTCGGCCTGGACTACCTCAGTCTGTCGCGAAACTCCGGCACCCTGTCGGGTGGCGAGAGTCAGCGTATCCGGTTGGCGTCGCAGATCGGTTCCGGTCTGACCGGTGTGTTGTATGTCCTCGACGAGCCGTCGATCGGCCTGCACCAGCGCGATAACGCTCGCCTGCTCGATACGCTGAAGCACCTTCGCGATATCGGCAACACGGTGATTGTGGTCGAGCATGACGAGGACGCGATCTTGACGGCCGATGACGTCGTCGACATCGGTCCGGCGGCCGGCATCCATGGTGGCCAAGTGATTGCCCACGGCACACCACGGGAAATCATGGCAAACCCGAAGTCGCTGACCGGAAAATATTTGTCCGGCGAGCTGGGTGTCCCGGTTCCTGACGAGCGGCGCAAGCCAAAGAAGGGCAAGGAGATCAAGGTCGTCGGTGCCCGCGGTAACAATCTGAAGAACGTCACTGCCTCCATCCCGCTTGGCGTCTTTACGGCGGTCACTGGCGTATCAGGCGGCGGAAAGTCCACGTTCCTGATCGAGACGCTGTATAAATCGGCCGCCCGGCGCGTCATGGGAGCGCGCGAAATTCCCGCCGATCACGACCGCATCGACGGTTTCGAGCATATCGACAAGGTCATCGATATTGATCAGTCGCCGATCGGTCGTACGCCGCGTTCCAACCCGGCGACCTATACCGGCGCATTCACTCCGATCCGCGACTGGTTCGCCGGTCTGCCGGAAGCGAAGGCGCGCGGCTACCAACCGGGACGCTTCTCGTTCAACGTCAAGGGAGGACGCTGCGAGGCCTGCCAAGGCGACGGCGTCATCAAGATCGAGATGCACTTCCTGCCTGATGTCTACGTCACCTGCGACGTCTGCCATGGCAAGCGCTACAACAGGGAGACGCTGGACGTTACATTCAAGCACAAGTCGATTGCCGACGTGCTCGACATGACCGTCGAGGAAGGCGTTGACTTCTTCGCTGCCGTCCCGGCGGTGCGTGACAAGCTGCAGGCGTTGAAAGATGTCGGCCTCGGCTACATCAAGGTCGGACAGCAGGCGAATACGCTGTCGGGTGGCGAGGCGCAGCGCGTCAAGCTGGCAAAGGAATTGTCCAAACGATCGACCGGCCGGACGCTCTATATCTTGGACGAGCCGACGACCGGCCTGCATTTCCACGACGTCGCCAAGCTCTTGGAAATGCTGCAGGAGCTGGTCAATCAGGGCAATTCGGTCGTCGTCATCGAGCACAATCTCGAGGTTATCAAGACCGCGGACTGGATTCTCGATTTCGGTCCGGAAGGCGGTGATGGCGGCGGCGAGATCGTCGCGGTCGGTACGCCGGAGACGATCGTCAAGGAGAAGCGGTCCTATACCGGGCAGTTCCTGAAGGAATTGCTTGAGAGGCGCCCTGCTCGAAAAGCCGTGGCGGCAGCCGAGTGATGCTGAGAGCGGCGTCGCCCGATGATCTGCAGGCGGTCGAAGCGCTGACCACTGAAGCCTATGCCCCATACACGCGTCTCCTTGGACGCCCGCCGATCCCTGTAACCGAGGACTACGCGCCGCGCATTGGTCGCGGCGAGGTCTGGTTGCGGGAGGTGCATGGCGAGCTTGCCGGTTTAGCCGTCGTTGAACGGCATCCTGATCATGTGATGCTCTTCAGCATTGCTGTTTCCCCGAGATTCCAGGGCAGTGGTCACGGCCTCGCAATTCTGAGATGGGTGGAGGAGATTGCGCGTGAATGGAGGCTTCCGGAAGTTCGTCTCTATACCAACGCGCGCATGGAACGGAATATTGCGCTCTATCGAGCGTTTGGCTTTCAGGAAACAGGTCGTCGCGAAAATCCGCATAGGCCAGGATGGGTGATCGTCGACATGGCAAAGCCGGTCAGCGGCCAGATATAATCAGAGGAGGAAGAAATGGCGAAATCCGGCAACATTCGCGTCGGCATCGGCGGTTGGACCTTCGAGGCATGGCGGGATCATTTCTACCCTGGAGATCTGAAGCAGAAGGACGAACTGCATTATGCAAGCCGGAAACTGAAGGTCATTGAGATCAACGGCACCTATTACAGCTCGCAGAAGCCGGAAACCTTCGCCAAATGGGCGGCGGATGTGCCGGATGGATTTATCTTTTCACTCAAGGCCAGTCGCTTTGTCACCAATCGCCGCGTGTTGGCCGAGGCTGGCGAGTCGATGGAGCGTTTTCTCACCCAGGGTCTGACGGAGCTCGGTCCGCACCTGGGACCAATCCTTTGGCAGTTCGCGCCGACGAAGAAGTTCGATCCGGATGACTTCGAGGGCTTCCTCAAGTTGCTGCCCGACAAGCAGGATAGCTTGTCTCTTAAACACGTCGTCGAGGTGCGTCACGACTCGTTCAAGGTGCCGGAATTCATAGCATTGCTTGCGAAATACGGCGTTGCGCCAGTTTGCGCCGAGCATTTCGACTACCCGATGATCGCCGATGTGACGACCGATTTCGTGTATGCGCGTCTCCAGAAGGGCTCGGATGAGATCAAGACCTGTTATACGCCGGGCGATTTGAAGGCCTGGGCCGCGCGCCTCGAAACCTGGGCGGATGGCAAGGTTCCCGGCGATCTGCCTCTGATCGATGGCGATCGCAAGGTTGCCACCGAGCCGCGGGACATCTTTGCCTTCATGATTCACGAAGGCAAAGTCAATGCGCCCTTCGGGGCCATGGCACTACAAGAAGCGGTGTCGCGATAGGCCTGCCGTCAGAGCGGACGTACCTGCGTCGCCAGTTCTTCCGCCGTTAGCCCTTTGCCTGCCCGCGTCCCGGCCTCTCCATGCATGTAGACGCCGGCAGAAGCCGCCTCGAAAGCAGGTGCACCCTGGGCCATCAGTGCTCCGATGATCCCCGCCAAGACATCTCCGGAGCCTGCGGTAGCAAGCCAAGCCGGCGCGTTGGTGTTGACGTAGGCTCTACCGTCGGGTGCGGCGATGACGGTATCAGCGCCTTTGTAGACGATCGCGGCGTTTGCCCGCGCCGCTGCAGCCCGCGCCTTTTCGATCTTTCCCATGGCTGCGTCGGCGGCAATATCGGGAAACAGTCGGCCAAACTCGCCTTCGTGTGGCGTAAGCACGAGCCGCGGTTTGCCGGAAAACTGGGAGAACAGCTCGTCGGGGGCATCTTTGAACGAGGAAAGCCCATCGGCATCCAGCACCAGATGTCGCTCGGAAAGTGCGGCAACGAATTGACGTGCCTTTTCTCCGACACCGAAGCCAGGGCCAATAACGAACGTCTGCAGCCGCTCGTCATGCAGCCAATCGCGGAGAGCGGCCTCGTCGTCGATCGGATGCAGCATAATCGCCGTGAGATGAGCCGCATTCTCCCCGACGGCGTCCTCGGGCGCTGCGATTGTTACAAGCCCTGCCCCGGCCTTCAGTCCCGCCATAGCAGACATCCGCGCGGCGCCGGTCTTGCTCGCTTCGCCGGAAAAGACGACGAGGTGTCCACGCTTATATTTGTGTGTCTCAAGTCCGCCTGACGGCAGCGCCTGGCGCCAAAGTTCGGGCCGGTTCTCGGCGATCTGCTGTTTCTTCTCGGCGCGGATGATGCGCCCGGGTATGCCGATATCGAAGACTTCCAATTCGCCACAGAGTTCCCGCCCCGGCATCAAGAGATGGCCGGGCTTCCGCGTCATGAAAGTGACGGTCCGATTTGCGGCAAATGCCGCCCCTCTGACTGTTCCGGTGCGACCATCGATGCCGGATGGCAGGTCGACGGCAATCACCGGCACAGAAGTCCCGTTTACCTGTTCGATCACATCTCGAACACTGGCCGGAACATCGCGGGCAAGGCCAGCCCCAAAGAGGGCGTCGATTACCACATCGCCGCTCCGAGGCTGATAGGACTCAAGTGGCTGCGTGGCTGTTGGGAAATTGTCCCTGGCCCGGGCGGCATCTCCCTTGAGCCTCGCCGGTTCCCCCATCTGGAATACGTCTACGGTAACGCCGCTGTCAGCCAGGTGGCGCGCGGCAACATAGCCGTCGCCGCCGTTGTTGCCAGGCCCGCAAAGAACGGCGGCGCGACGGACGGCAGGAAAATCACGCAACAGAGCGGCTGCGACTGCGGCGCCCGCTCGCTCCATAAGGGCATAGCTGTCGATACCGGACGCGGCGGCAGCCGCATCGACTGCGGTCATTTCTTCCGGAGTGAGGAGCAGCTTGGAGATTTCCTCGGTCATCGCCGCATTCAAACAGAAATCGCCTAAATAACAACCGGTTCGTTGATTGTCGCAAAGGGCAACAAATAGGCAAATGCATAAAAAGAAGGCTGCGCGTGCGTTTCGTTGGGGATTATTAGTGCGGGCAAATATTTCTGAAAATGACCCAGATTTGCGTCTGCAGCATCGATTTTTGAAAAATCTTAGCCGAAAATCCAGGATAATTCCCAAGATTGTGGGCTTTTGCGTGCGATCGGGCTCGATTTTCGAAAAATCCGCTTCCCAACTGGCACGATAACTGCATCATGACGGCAAGCAGGTTTGAGCCTGCGATTAACGGGAGAAGCGGAGAGTCATTTTCTCATGAAAAAGATCGAAGCGATCATCAAACCCTTCAAGCTCGACGAAGTGAAGGAAGCCCTTCAGGAAGTCGGTTTGCAGGGCATTACAGTTACGGAAGCGAAGGGCTTCGGTCGCCAGAAAGGCCATACGGAACTTTACCGTGGCGCGGAATATGTCGTCGATTTCCTGCCGAAGGTGAAGGTGGAGGTCGTCCTCGCGGACGAAAACGCGGAAGCTGTGATCGAGGCAATCCGCAAGGCCGCCCAAACCGGTCGTATCGGCGACGGCAAGATTTTCGTCTCGAATGTGGAAGAAGTTATCCGCATTCGTACCGGCGAAACCGGTATCGACGCGATCTAATCTTTATCGCCTTCCGGCGAGCCAAAGTATCGTCATCTCAAATAAAGGAACTATTTAATGGCGACCGCAAGCGAAATTCTTAAGCAAATCAAGGAAAACGATGTAAAGTTCGTGGACCTGCGCTTCACCGATCCGAAGGGCAAACTGCAGCACGTCACCATGGACGTCGTCTGTGTCGATGAGGACATGTTCGCTGATGGCGTCATGTTCGATGGCTCCTCGATCGCTGGCTGGAAGGCCATCAACGAATCCGACATGGTGCTGATGCCGGACCCGGAAACGGTTCACATGGACCCGTTCTTCGCACAGTCCACCATGGTTATTCTCTGCGATATTCTCGATCCGGTTTCCGGCGAAGCTTACAACCGCGATCCGCGTGGTACTGCCAAGAAGGCTGAGGCTTACCTGAAGGCCTCGGGCATCGGCGACACGGTCTTCGTTGGTCCGGAAGCTGAATTCTTCGTCTTCGACGACGTGCGCTACAAGGCTGACCCGTATAACACCGGCTTCAAGCTCGACTCCACCGAACTGCCGTCGAACGACGACACCGAATATGAAACCGGCAACCTCGGTCACCGTCCGCGCGTCAAGGGTGGTTACTTCCCGGTTCCGCCGATCGACAGCTGCCAGGACATGCGTTCGGAAATGCTGACGGTTCTGTCCGAAATGGGTGTCGTCGTCGAAAAGCACCACCACGAAGTGGCGGCTGCCCAGCACGAACTCGGCATCAAGTTCGACACGCTCGTCCGCAACGCCGACAAGATGCAGATCTACAAGTACGTCGTGCACCAAGTCGCGAACGCCTATGGCAAGACGGCAACCTTCATGCCGAAGCCGATCTTCGGCGACAACGGCTCGGGCATGCACGTCCATCAGTCGATCTGGAAGGGCGGCAAGCCGACCTTCGCCGGCGATGAGTACGCGGGTCTCTCCGAAACCTGCCTCTACTACATCGGCGGTATCATCAAGCACGCCAAGGCGCTGAACGCCTTCACCAACCCGTCGACGAACTCCTACAAGCGTCTCGTCCCGGGCTACGAAGCACCGGTTCTGCTCGCCTACTCGGCGCGCAACCGCTCGGCATCGTGCCGCATTCCGTTCGGCACCAACCCGAAGGCCAAGCGCGTCGAAGTTCGCTTCCCGGATCCGATGGCAAACCCCTACCTCGCCTTCGCCGCCATGCTGATGGCAGGCCTCGATGGCATCAAGAACAAGATCCATCCCGGCAAGGCCATGGACAAGGATCTCTACGATCTGCCGCCGAAGGAACTGAAGAAGATCCCGACGGTGTGCGGCTCGCTGCGCGAAGCGCTGGAAAGCCTCGACAAGGACCGCAAGTTCCTGACCGCCGGCGGCGTGTTCGACGACGACCAGATCGACAGCTTCATCGAGCTCAAGATGGCAGAGGTCATGCGCTTTGACATGACGCCGCATCCGGTCGAGTACGATATGTACTATTCGGCTTGATCATCAAGAAACGAAGCCCCGGCTTGGCCGGGGCTTCGCCTACCGCTGTCATGGCTGCCGAGGGCGGATATGACACTCATGTGACGAGATCCCGCACAAATCTTGATTTGAGTGGGGCCAATCACCAAATCAGGTGATGAAAGGAAGTCGTACCATGAAAGAAAGAGTAGCAAAGTTCAGTATCGGCGAAGTGGTTCGGCACAAGGTGTTTCCATTCCGTGGCGTCATCTTTGACGTCGATCCGGAATTCGCGAACACGGAAGAATGGTGGAACTCGATTCCCGCCGAAGTGCGCCCCAGCAAGGATCAGCCCTTCTATCATCTGCTGGCCGAGAATGATGAAAACGAATACGTTGCCTACGTGTCCGAACAGAACTTGGTCAACGACGAGAGCGGTGTTCCGCTCCGCAACGAGCAGGTCTACCAGATCTTCGATATGGCACCGACGGGGCAGTTCAAACCCAAGATGAGCTTCGCCCACTAACGTCCACTGCCGTCATTCAAAAACCCCGCTTCCGGCGGGGTTTTTCTTTGCCTGGATCACGCAACAAAAAACCCGGCGCAGGGCCGGGCTCTTCGAGAATTCCGATGGCTCGGAATTACTGGGCCTTGGCAGCCTTCTGGGCTTCTTCGAGCTTCTTGCGTGCTTCGTCAGCCTTCTTCTGCATACTGTCCTGCAGGCTCTTCTGGCTTTCGGCGAGCTTGGAAGCAGAAACCGGTTCGCCATCAAATGCGCCGGTGAAGCCTTCGAGCGAGATCTTGATCGGGTTCGGCGCGCGACGGAAGTTGATCGAGGTCAGAACCAGATCAGTGCCTTTTTTCAGGCTGGCGACCATGGCGTCGGTCAGCGGGATCTGGGCGACGCAACGGTCGGGCATGCACATCAGGTAGTCGATCTTCTGGGCCTTGCCGCCGTCAATCTGCAGCGCCACGCCTGGCGGGATCAGACGGGCCGGCGGCACCGAGACCTGAAGGCTCTTGTTGTTGATCTTGCCCGAGACACTGATGAGGCCAACGCCGGTGACGAGCTGGCCACCGCCTGCGAGAACGACGTTCTGGACGACGCACACGTCATTGTCTTCCTGCTTGCTGCAGGTCTTGTACCAGCCGAGACGTGGGGCGCCGGCAGCCGTGGCGGGAGCGTCGGCGGAGGCCGCCGCATCCTGCGCGAAGGACGACACGGGAGCTGCTGCAGCACCGAGCATCACTGCCAGAACGGACAGGGCCGCCCGCGTTTTGTTTTCAGCCTTGAACATCATAACGAATTCCGTCTCCTGAAATCCCTTAGGGACGACAACGTGCCATCCTCACCAACAGGGTTGTTCGCATTCCACCTCTTAAAACAATGAGGCAAATGCATGACCCCCCGACTTCGGGTTCCCCTGTTACATCGCGTCGCGTGAGATATCCAGTGTTTCTTTGACCTTTTCGGGGTCATCCGAAAGAATTCGGCGCGGATGGTGAACTGCGGTGGCTGCGTGATAGTCTTGCGCCGAATCGTGCCGTTCCCGGAAAGGACCTCAACGATGCTCCGGATCGTTCTCCCCGTCATTTTCACCTTGGTTGGCAGTGCAGCTCTCGCAGAGCCCGTGCATGGCATCGCGATGCATGGTGAGCCGGCCCTACCCGCCGATTTCAAGCACCTTCCCTATGTCAATCCCGATGTGAAAAAGGGCGGGAAGATCAGTTATGGCGTCGTCGGCACCTTCGATAGCCTCAATCCCTTCATCCTGAAAAGCATGCGCACGACGGCGCGCGGCATGTGGGACCCGGAATACGGAAACCTTGTCTTCGAGACACTGATGCTGCGCTCGCGCGACGAACCTTTCACGCTCTACGGGCTGCTGGCGGAATCCGTTGAATGGGACGAAGACCGGACCTTTATCGAGTTCAATCTCAACCCCGCTGCCAAATGGTCTGACGGTCAGCCGGTGACACCCGATGACGTGATTTTCACGCTCAATCTGCTCAAGGAGAAGGGCCGCGTTCCCTTCAGCACCCGGTTGAATGCCGTTGAGAAGATGGAGAAGGTCGGAGACCACGGCGTTCGCTTCACCTTCAACGACAAGGCCGATCGCGAATTCCCGCTGATTCTCGCCGGATCGACGCCGATCTTGCCGAAACATGCCATCGATCCGGAAACATTCGATCGTTCGTCGCTCACGCCTCCGGTGGGATCCGGCCCCTACAAGATCAAGTCCTTGAAGCCCGGCGAAAGCATCACGTTCGAGCGCGATCCCAACTACTGGGGCAAGGACATTCCGGCCAAGGTCGGCCTCGACAACTACGATCAGATATCGGTCCAGTATTTCCTGCAGGACACGACACTCTTCGAGGCCTTCAAGAAGGGTGACATTGACATCTACCCGGACGGCAGTCCCGTCCATTGGACAAGCGCCTACAACTTTCCTGCTGTCACATCAGGCAACGTCGTGAAGGACACGTTCGAACCGAAGCTGCCGAGCGGCATGTTTGGCTTCGTCTTTAATACTCGGCGACCGGTCTTCGCCAATGTGAAGCTTCGCGAGGGACTGTCGCTGATCTTCGATTTCGAATGGGCGAATAAGAACCTCTTCTCGAATGCCTATATCCGCACCCAGAGTTTCTGGCAGAACTCCGATCTGTCGAGCTTCGGGGTGCCAGCTGACGAACGCGAACTGAAGCTTCTAGGGTCGATCAAGGATCGAATCGATCCGGCGATTCTGGACGGAACCTACAAGCTTCCGGTGACGGACGGATCGGGCCGCGATCGCAATGTCCTGAAACAGGCGGCCGCGCTCCTCAAGGAAGCAGGTTATACGATCAAGAATGGCAAGATGAGCGACGCCAGCGGCCGGCCGCTTACTTTCGAGATCATGACTCAGAACACCGATCAGGAAAAACTTGCCGTTTCCTATCAGCGTTCACTGCAACTCCTTGGCATTGGCGCGACGATCCGCACGGTCGACGATTCACAATATCAGAGCCGTACGAACAGCTTCGACTACGACGTCATCGTGAAGTCCTACACGTCATCTCTGTCTCCCGGCATCGAACAGTTGGGACGATGGTCTTCCGGCGCCAAGGAGCGCGAAGGCACTGACAACTTCGCCGGCGTTGCCGATCCCGACGTCGATACGCTGATCCAGCACATCCTTACGGCACGCTCGGCCGAAGACTTTACGGCAGCGGTGCGTTCTCATGATCGCATGCTGTTGTCGGGGCACTATGTCCTGCCGCTTTACCACGTTGATCAGCAATGGGTTGCCCGTAGCAAGCGCATCGGTCATCCAGACACCGTCCCGCTCTACGGCTATCAGTTGCCGGCGTGGTGGGATCAGAGCGTGCAATAGGAAGTTCCTTTTTCCTGCCTGGTTGAAGTCGCCCGCCGCAGGGCCTAGATGGCGGGAAGGTTTCGATTTCAGGAAGAAAAAAGGAAAAGCCCATGGAACGCATTACCATCGACGTTGTCTCTGACGTCGTCTGCCCGTGGTGCTATCTCGGCAAGGCGCGGCTTGAGCTTGCGATCGCTGAAGTTCAGGACGAGGTCGGTGTGGACATCAACTGGCGCCCGTACCGCCTCAACCCCGATTACCCGCCTGATGGCGTCGACCAGAAGAAGGCGCTGGAGCAGAAGCTCGGCGGTCCCGAGCGCGTCGCTCAGGGGCACAAGATGCTGAGTGAGCTTGGTCGTGAGGTCGGCATCAACTTCAACTTCGACGCGATCAAGATCGGTCCGAATACGCTGGATGCCCATCGCCTGATCCACTGGGCGATGGTCGAGGATCGCGAGAAGCAGGACCTTGTCGTCAATGCCCTGTTCAAGGCGAATTTCGAGGAAGGCCGCAATGTCGGTGACCATGCCGTTCTGCTCGATATCGCGGAGAAGGCTGGCATGAACCGTGCCGTCGTCTCCTCCCTGCTGGCGTCCGACGCCGACAAGGACCTCGTAATCGCTGAGATCGAGGCCGCGCAGAAGATGGGAGTGAACGGTGTCCCCTTCTTCATCTTCGATCAGCAGTACGCCGTCAGCGGCGCGCAGACGCCTGATGTGTTGGCGGGCGCGCTTCGAGACATCGCCAAGGCGAAGGCGGAAGCGCGCGCCGGCATGAATTGAGCGTCGTTACACCTTCGCCATTTCCGCAAGTTGCGTCATGATAACGGCTGCGCCCTGCAGCCGCTTTTCCGGCGTTGGCAGGTCGCGTGTGAGGAACACGCTCTGGTCCGGCCGGATCTTCGCCATGGTCCCCTGTTTGGCGATATAGCCAACCAAGTTAGCGGGGTTCGGAAACTCCTTGTTGCGGAACTGGATGACGATGCCTTTCGGGCCTGCATCAAGCTTCTCCACGTTGGCGACGCGGCAAAGCGATTTCACGTACACGATCTTCAGGAGGTGCTGGACCTCGATCGGCATCGGGCCGAAGCGATCGATCATTTCGGCGCCGAAGGCATCGATTTCCTTCAATTCCGTGATCTCGCCGAGGCGGCGATAGAGTGCCATACGCAGGTGCAAATCAGGCACATAACCATCTGGAATCATAACTGACGTGCCGACCGAGATCTGCGGCGACCAGCCGGTATCCTGGATCTCATCGACGCCCTTCACCTCGGCAACCGCCTCTTCGAGCATTTGCTGGTAAAGTTCGAAACCGACTTCCTTGATATGGCCGGACTGCTCTTCGCCGAGCAGGTTTCCTGCGCCGCGGATGTCGAGGTCGTGGCTGGCAAGCTGGAATCCGGCGCCGAGCGTGTCGAGCGATTGCAACACCTTGAGACGGCGCTCGGCCGTCGCCGTCAGGACCTTGTTGACGGGCAACGTGAACAGCGCAAAGGCTCGCACCTTCGAACGTCCGACGCGGCCACGCAGCTGATAGAGCTGCGCCAGACCGAACATGTCGGCGCGGTGCACGATCAGCGTATTGGCCGTCGGCACGTCCAGCCCCGATTCCACGATGGTCGTCGACAGCAGTACGTCATAACGGCCCTCGTAGAAGGCATTCATAATGTCCTCAAGCTCGCCGGCCGGCATCTGGCCGTGCGCGACCGCGACCTTCAGTTCTGGTACGTCCGACCGCAGGAAGGCATGCACGTCTTCGAGATCGGCAAGCCGCGGGCAGACATAGAAACTCTGGCCGCCACGATAATGCTCGCGCATCAGTGTTTCGCGGATGACGAGCGAATCGAATGGCGAAATGAAGGTGCGAACCGCCATGCGGTCGACCGGCGGCGTCGTGATCAACGACAACTCGCGCACCCCTGTCATCGCCAGCTGCAGCGTGCGCGGGATCGGCGTCGCCGAGAGTGTCAGGACGTGGACGTCGCTTTTCAGCTCCTTCAGGCGCTCCTTGTGCTTGACGCCGAAATGCTGCTCTTCGTCGATGATCAGCAGTCCGAGATTGGCAAACTTGATCCCGGCGCCAAGAAGCGCATGGGTGCCGACGACAATATCCGTCTTGCCGTCTGCCACTTCCTTCTTCGTCAATGCTAGGTCCTTCGAGCCGACGAGGCGTGAGGCCTGCTGGATGCGCACAGGCAAGCCGCGGAAGCGTTCGGAGAAGGTCTTGAAGTGTTGGCGCGCCAGCAAGGTGGTCGGCACGACGACAGCAACCTGAATGCCGTTCATCGCCGCAACGAAAGCAGCACGAAGCGCCACTTCCGTCTTGCCGAAGCCGACATCGCCGCAAACGAGGCGATCCATCGGCCTGCCCGCTCCAAGGTCGGAGCGCACAGCCTCGATGGCATTATCCTGATCCTCTGTCTCGTCGTAAGGGAAGCGGGCGGCGAACTCGTCGTAAAGCCCTTCCGGCGTCGTCAGCACAGGCGCATGACGCGTCAGGCGTTCGGCGGCGATGCGGATCAGTGCATCCGCCATATCGAGCAGCCGCTTCTTGAGTTTGGCCTTGCGCATCTGCCATGCGCCGCCGCCGAGCTTGTCGAGCTGCGTTTCCGTCCCCTCGCCGCCATAGCGCGACAGGAGATCGATGTTCTCGACCGGCAGGAAGAGCTTCGCCTCGTCTGCGTATTGCAGTTCAAGGCAGGCATGCGGTGCACCGGCCGCTTCGATGGTTCGCAGGCCTACAAATCGGCCGATACCATGCTGTGCGTGGACGACGACCGAACCCTCGTCGAGCCCGGCAACCTCGGAGATGAAATCGGCAGCGCGCTTGCGCCGCTTCGAACGCCGCACCATACGGTCGCCGAGAATGTCCTGTTCGCCGATAACGACGAGATTGCCGACTTCAAATCCCGATTCGAGACTGAGCACGCCGGCCGCCGCCTCGCCCTTGGCAAGGCCGTCGATCTCCTTCAGCGCACCGACCGGCTTCACGCGCTCGAGCCCGTGTTCGTTCAGCACCTGCAACAGACGCTCCAGTGAGCCTTCCGTCCAGGCAGTAATCAGCACCTTCGCGCCAGAGGAGCGCTTGTCGGCAATGTGCTTTACGACAGCGTCGAACACATTGATGCGCTCGGCATTGCCGCCACCCTCGGCATTCGAGCGCGCCCAGCGCTCGCCTTGGCGAGCGTCTAGATTGATCACGCGCCGCGCCTCTCCCTCGTGTTCGTTGAAGGGGGAAATGCGCATCGCATTGAAAGCATCGAGCGTGTTGGCGAAAGTCTTTCCGTCCAAATAGAGCTGGCCGGGCGTCACCGGCTTGTAGGGCGTTCCCTGCGCCATCTGCCCCTTGGCGGGCTGCCCGGAATTTAGGCGTGCGTCATAGTAGTCGAAGACGAGTTTGGAGCGTTCCTCAGCGGCCTGGCGCACAGTATGATCGGTGACCATCCGGAAGCCTCTGAGATAGTCGAACACCGTCTCTAGCTTCTCGTAGAAGAGCGGCAGCCAATGCTCCATGCCAGGATAGCGCCGCCCCTCCGATATGGCGAGATAGAGTGCATCGTCGCGAGTCGCCGCGCCAAACGAGGAGAGGTAATTCTTCCGGAAGCGGCTGATCGTATCGGGCGTCAGCGTCACTTCGCTCATCGGGTTCAGGTCGAGAGAGCGGACCTGCCCTGTTGTGCGCTGGCTTGCCGGATCGAAGCTGCGGATGCTTTCCAGCGTGTCGCCGAAGAAATCGAGGCGAACGGGTTCCTCGGAACCCGGCACGAAGACGTCGAGAATGCCGCCGCGCACAGCATATTCGCCGACCTCGCGAACCGTTGCGACGCGGTCGAAGCCGTTGCGTTCCAGGCGCCCGGCAATATCGTCCATCCGCACGGTGTTCCCGGGACGGGCCGAGAAGGCAAGGCTTTCGATAATCTCTTGAGGAGCGACTTTCTGCAGCATCGCATTGACGGTCACCAGCACGATCGCCGCGTGTGGTTTCTTGTGATGCGCGATCAGACCGCCCAGCGCCGCGAGACGGCGCGCCGACGTGTCGGCGCTCGGCGAAACGCGGTCGTAAGGGAGACAGTCCCAGGCCGGCAAGGTGAGGACCGGGATCTCGGGCGCAACGAAGCCGAGCATCTGCTCGAGGTCCACCATCCTCTGGCCATCGGAAAGCACATAGGCGACTGGCTCTCCTGCCCTTGCCAGATCGGCCAGCAACAGAGCCTCCATACCTGTCGGCACGTTGCCGATTGTCAGCGGCTCGGCGACGGCTGACAGCTTCCTTGCGTCAAAACCTGAGGTCATTAGGCATTCCTGGGCAGGGCGTCGGCTGGATATTCGAAATCGGGCTTATAAGCGGTAAGGCGTGCAAACATTGGCGTCTGGAAACGCTCGGGTACCGGCCATGTTCCCATGATCCAGCGTACAAGATCGTTGTCCTCTTCGGCCATGATGGTTTCGAACTCGTCGAGTTCGGCCTCCGACAGGGTGGCGATCTCCTTTTCGGCGAACTGCCCGAAGACCAGATCCATTTCGCGGATACCGCGATGCCAGCAGCGAAAGAGGATTCGGCGGCGGCGCGGATCAAGATCGGCGCTCGAGAGTGACACACCCGTCATGGCTTTACCTTCCTGTTGATGCGCCTCTATAGACCCTCGAAAGCGGCTTGTCAGCCTTGCCAAGGCCGCATTGTTCATCGCATTTTGCCGCCATGCGCCCAGCCATTCTCGATCCGCTGTTTTCGCCAGTTTCCGCTCTGCCCGGTGTCGGTCCAAAGATCGCCGAGCTGCTGGTGAAGCTGCTGGGGCGCGAAGCGCCTGACGATACGCGCGTCGTTGATCTGCTGTTTCATGCGCCGCATTCTTTGATCGATCGTCGAAACCAGCCGGGTATCGCCCGCGCGCCGCAAGGCGCCATCGTGACTGTCACAGCACGCGTCGATCGCCATCAGGCGCCGCCGCGGGGCAAAAGCAACGTTCCCTATCGGGTCATGCTGCACGACGAGACCGGTGAACTGACGCTTGTCTTCTTTCGCGGCCAGGCGGCATGGCTGGAAAAGCAGCTGCCATTGGACGAGGAGGTAACCGTCAGCGGCAAGATTGACTGGTTCAATGGCCGCGCCTCAATGGTTCACCCTGATTACATCGTGAAGGCCAGCGAAGCCGAGAACCTGCCCCTCGTCGAGCCGATCTACCCGCTCACAGCAGGGCTTTCGCCGAAGACACTGCGCAAGATCATCGAAGCGGCACTGCCGCGCACGCCGGAACTGCCGGAATGGATCGACCTGGCCCTCGCGCAGAAACAGGGCCTACCCTCGGTGGCAGACGCTTTCCACGGGTTGCACGAGCCACATGATCCCTCGGATATTGATGCGCAAGCCCCTGCTCGCCGCCGCCTTGCCTACGACGAATTCCTGGCCGGCCAGCTATCCCTAAGCCTGGTGCGCCAGCGACTGCGCAAGGTTGCCGGCCAGCCTGTTCATCCGACCGGAAAGATCAGCGCCCAGATCCTGCAGGCTCTGCCGTTCTCACCGACCAACAGCCAGAATACCGCGATTGCCGATATCCTGAAGGACATGGCCGGCGAAGACCGCATGCTGCGTCTGCTGCAAGGTGACGTCGGCTCCGGCAAAACGCTGGTCGCGCTGATGGCAATGGCGGCGATCATCGAAAGCGGCGGCCAGGCCGTTCTCATGGCCCCAACGGAAATTCTAGCCCGTCAACACCACGCGACGATCTCCAAATTTGCCGCTTCCGCGGGCCTCGGAATCGAGGTTCTTACCGGCCGCACCAAGGGTCGTGAACGCGAAGACATCCTCGAAAGGATCGCATCCGGAGAGGCGCAGATCATCATCGGTACCCATGCCCTCTTCCAGGATAGCGTCAACTACCGCAACCTCATGCTGGCCGTTGTCGACGAGCAGCATCGCTTCGGAGTCCACCAGCGCCTCCGGCTGACGGCGAAAGGCATCACGCCCCACATGCTCGTCATGACGGCCACTCCCATCCCGCGAACGCTCGTGCTTGCCGCCTTCGGCGACATGGACGTCTCCAAGCTGACGGAGAAGCCCGCCGGCAGGAAACCGATACAGACGATTACTATCCCAGCTGAACGTACCGGCGAGATCGTCGGGCGTCTCAAGAGCGCGCTGGCGGAAGGCAAGAAGGCCTACTGGATCTGCCCGCTCGTCGAGGAGAGTGAGGAGAGCGATCTGATGTCTGTCGAGGAGCGCCATGCAATTCTCGTCTCGTCTCTCGGTCCCGGCATCGGCCTGATCCACGGCCGTATGAGCGGCCCGGAAAAGGACGCCGTGATGATGGCGTTCAAGAACGGCGAAATCCGCCTTTTGGTCGCAACAACAGTTGTGGAAGTCGGCGTCGATGTTCCTGATGCAACAATCATGGTGATCGAGCATGCGGAGCGCTTCGGCTTGGCGCAGCTGCATCAGCTTCGCGGACGCGTGGGGCGCGGTGACGAGGCTTCGACCTGTATTCTGCTCTACAAGGGGCCTCTTGGCGAAACAGCTCATGCCCGTCTCTCGATCATGCGTGAAACCGAAGACGGCTTCCGTATCGCGGAGGAAGACCTGAAGCTGCGCGGCGAAGGCGAGTTGCTCGGCACGCGCCAGTCGGGAACCCCAGGCTTTCGCATCGCGAGCCTTGAGGCACATGCCGATCTGCTGGAAATCGCCCGCCGCGATGCGGCCTATCTGATCGAGCGCGATCCGGAACTTACCAGCGAGCGCGGCAAGGCCGTACGTACCCTGCTCTACCTATTCCGTCGTGATGAGGCGATCCGCTTCCTGCACGCAGGGTGAAGCCGAGCCCGGCCTCACAGCGTCCGGAACATTACGAAAGCGTCAACGTAGCCTTTTGTCGGGTGCTCGAAGGCGCCGGGCAAGCGCCCGACCGTCTCAAAGCCCAACGATTGCCAGAGGCGAACTGCGCGTTCGTTGGCGCTGACAACGAAATTGAACTGCATCGCCCGGAAACCACGCTCGCGGGCTCGGACGAGCGAGTGCTCGTGCATCTGTCGCGCCACGCCCGTGCCGGTCGCCGCCGCCGCGGTCATGTAGCCGCAATTGCAAACATGCGCACCACCACCCGCCTGGTTGGCGCGGAGATAATAGGTGCCGAGAATCTCGCCACTCTCGTCTTCGGCGACGAAGGTCTCTTTGTCCGGCCCCAGCCAGTAAGCGAGGGCATCGGTCTCGCTCATGTCGCGATCGAGCGTATAGGTCTCCCCGGCTCGGATCGTCGGCTCGATCATGGTCCAGATAGAGGAACGGTCTTCGGCGGTGGCGGGTCTGATCAGCATTGCGTATGTCATCCTTCAACCCATCGCACGGCAACACGGCGGAACAAACAGACCTAATGCCGCTGCGGGGCGAGCCGGTATGGAAGTTACATCTCGATGGGCGCCGGCAGCGGCTTGCGTGTCCGCTCCTGTTTTGTCATCCGCCCGGCAAGCTCTTCTGGCGTGACCAGGCCGCCGGAGATCAGGAGCTTTGCAGCGTCCTCCGGTGACATATCGAGCGGAACGATCTTTTCGCGCGGCGTGAAGATCAAGAAACCTGCCGTCGGCACCGGTGTCGGCGGCAGGAATACGCAAACCATGTCCTCGCCCATCGCCTTGAACTTCGTTGCAATCTCGCCTTTTGCATCCGTCGAGATGAAGACGAGCGCCCAGAGGCCGGGGCTGGGATATTCGATGAGGCCGACCTTCTTGAAGGAGTTTGTCTTGTCCTTCAGCACCGTCTCGAAAATCTGCTTCACGCTCTGATAGATGCTGCGCACCAGCGGCACGCGCCGCACCAGCGATTCGCTGAACTGCACGATACTCTGGCCGATGAGGTTCTTACCGAGGAAGCCGATAAGGGTGATCGCGACAAGCGCGATCAACAGGCCCGAGCCTGGCACCGCAAAATTGAGGTAATTATCCGGGTCATAGCGAGCCGGGAGGTAGGGCTTGACCCAGCTATCCGCCCACCGCACGACCGACCATGTCAGCCACAGGGTAATAGCGACCGGCGCACAAATAATCAGCCCCGCCAGAAAGTCGTTCCTGAGACGAGTGGCTATCGGCAGTCGGGGCAGTTTTTCCTTCATCGCGTGCTGATAACTCCGTTGAGCAGGCCGGCTATCGGAAATCAGCTCCCCCATGCTTTCCTGGCTGAAAGCTGCCAGAAATTACCAAGGCGCACAAGTCTTCTGGGGGCGAACAAGCGGTCACTCCACCGTGACCGACTTGGCCAGATTGCGCGGCTGGTCGACGTCCGTGCCCATGAAAACGGCCGTGTGATAGGCTAGCAGTTGGATCGGCAGTGAGAAGACCATCGGCGCGATGATCTCGTTGACATCAGGCAGCACGATCGTCGCCATCGTCGGCAGCTTCGATGCAGCCGCACCCGCCTCGTCGGTAATGAAGATGATGCGCCCGCCACGCGCGGCAACTTCCTGCATGTTCGACACGGTCTTGTCGAAGAAGCGGTCAAACGGCGCGATCACGATAACAGGCATGTTTTCGTCGATGAGCGCAATCGGCCCATGCTTGAGTTCACCTGCGGCGTAACCCTCGGCATGGATATAGGAGATTTCCTTGAGCTTCAGCGCCCCTTCCATGGCAAGCGGGAAGCTCGTGCCACGGCCGAGATAGAGGACGTCGCGGCATTTCGAAAGCTCGCGCGACAAGCTCTCCATCTGCGGTTGGATGAGGTTCAGCACGCGGCTCATGATACGCGGCATTTCAGCGAGATGGCGGACCAGTTCCCTTTCTTGCTCCGCGCTGATGCTTCCCCTTGCCTTGCCGGCGCCGAGCGCCAGCGATGCCAGGACGGCCAACTGGCAGGTGAAGGCCTTGGTGGAGGCAACGCCGATTTCCGGACCTGCCATGATCGGGAAAACGGCATCCGACTCGCGGGCGATGGTCGATTCCTTCACGTTGACCACCGCACCGATCTTCAGCCCGTTCTCCTTGCAGTAACGGAGCGATGCCAGCGTGTCGGCCGTCTCGCCTGACTGCGAGATGAAGAGCGCGGCCTGCGAGGGCGACAGCGGCATCTCGCGATAACGAAATTCGGACGCGACGTCGATCTCGACCGGTAAACGCGCGTAGCGCTCGAACCAGTATTTGCCGACGAGACCTGCGAGATAGGCGGTTCCGCATGCCGAGATCGCCAGGCTGGTGGTGGCCTTGAAATCGATCGCCTTGATGCTGTCGCTTATCGTGTTGCTGGCGAAGTCGACGTACTGGCTGAGGGCATGCGAGATGACCTCAGGCTGCTCGTAGATTTCCTTCTCCATGAAGTGGCGGTGATTGCCCTTGTCGACCACATAGGCAGTCGTCTGTGATATCTGCCGCGGGCGCTTCACCTCGTTGCCGGAGAAGTCGAGGATTGTCGCGCCGTCTCGTGTAAGTACGGCCCAATCGCCATCGACCAAGTAGGTGACCTCATTGGTGAAGGGCGAAAGCGCGATCGCATCCGAGCCGAGGAACATTTCGCCCGAGCCGTAGCCCACGGCAAGCGGCGGGCCGGATCGTGCAGCCATGATCGTGCCGGGGTCGTTCTGGAGCATGATCGCAAGCGCATAGGCGCCGGTTACCCGATTCAGCATCTTGAGCATCGCCGCGCGAGGCTCAAGGCCGTCACGGAGATACTTCGCCATGAGGTGGGCGACGACTTCGGTGTCTGTCTGAGTCTCAAAGACGGCACCTTCGGCGGTCAACTCGTCACGCAACTCGGAGAAGTTCTCGATGATGCCGTTATGGACGACGGCCACGCCCTCGACGAAATGGGGGTGTGCGTTGATCTCGTTGGGAACGCCATGCGTAGCCCAGCGGGTGTGTGCGATACCGATCGTTCCCGGCAGTGGGTCGCTATCGAGGCGCTTTTCGAGATTGAAGAGCTTCCCCTCGGCACGACGACGCGCCATCTCGCCGTTATGTATGGTGGCAACACCAGCTGAGTCGTAGCCGCGGTACTCGAGCCGCTTCAGCGCATCAACGAGACGTCCCGCAACCGGGCTGCTTCCAACGATTCCAACAATACCGCACATAAAAGTCCCCAAAGCCTTCCATATTAGAGGCCACTCGTAACGATTCTGTCTGTTTTCTCAATGGCCTCGGCGGTCACTTTCGGTTTCCGCGCGTTACGCGGAAGCCTATGCATTGGCCTTCTTTGCAGCCTTGATCGCCAGCGCGCGCGCGCGAAGCACGGAGGCCCTACCCGGCTTCAGCTCTTGGCGCGCCCGGCCCAGGGCGAGCGCATCGGCGGGAACATCGGCGGTGATGACGCTACCGGCGGCCACGTAAGCGTTGTCGCCGATGCTGACCGGCGCCACGAGCGAGGAGCTTGATCCGATGAAGGTGTTCGCCCCAATCAGCGTTTCGTGCTTGTTGACGCCGTCGTAGTTGCAGGTGATCGTACCGGCACCGATATTCGCCCCGGCTCCGACCTTGGCGTCGCCTATATAGGTGAGATGATTGACCTTGGCGCCCTCGCCGATCGTCCCGTTCTTGACTTCGCAGAAGTTGCCGACCTTCGAGCCCTTGGCAAGATCGGCTCCCGGACGCAAGCGGGCGAATGGGCCAACGATTGCGCCGGCGCTGACATGTGCGCCTTCAATATGTGAGAAAGCATGAATAATCGCGCCGCTGTCGATCGTCGCACCCGGACCGAACACTACGTTCGGCTCGATCAGCGCGTCCTGCGCGATCGCAGTATCATAGGAAAGGAACACGGTCTCCGGTGCAATCATCGTCACGCCTGAAATCATCATCTCGTCGCGTCGGCGCTCCTGCCAGAGCCGCTCGATCATGGCGAGCTCCGCGCGATTGTTGCAGCCGGTCATTTCGATTTCAGGTGCGTCGACAGCCGTGACGCGGCCGCCGACGGAACGGGCAATTTCCACGAGGTCAGTCAGGTAGTATTCACCTTTGGCATTGGCATTGCCGATGCGGGATAGGAGATCGAGCGCCTTGCGGCCGTTGATCGCCATCAGGCCGCTGTTGCACCAGTTCACCGCACGCTCGGCATCCGTGGCCTCCCGTTCCTCGCGGATGGCGATTAGTTCGCCGTCCTTCACGAGCAAGCGGCCGTAACCCGTCGGCTTGTCGGTGTGGAAACCGATGACAACGACATCACTGCCGTCGGCAAGGCCCTGCCGTGCAGCCTTGAGTGGCCCTTCGGTCTGCAACGGAACATCGCCGTAGGTCACGATGATGTCGTCATATCCGCGGGCAATGGCGTCGCGTGCTGCCAGGACCGCGTGACCGGTGCCGAGTCGCTCCTTCTGCAGATAGGTTTCGATTTTGACGCTTCCGACTTGGGCGGCCTTCGCCACGTCGTCGGCATCGCGCCCAACGACGAGCGCTACAGATGAAGTATCGCTTTTTGCCACGGCATCCACGACATGAGCGATCATTGGGCGGTTCGCGACGGCGTGCAGCACTTTCGATTTCGACGACTTCATTCGCGTGCTGTCACCCGCAGCGAGAATGATAGCGAGACAAGTGCGTTCCATAATGCGCTCCGAGAATCCATTGTATGCAGCTTTCGCTGCCTCATAGCAGCAAGACAAGTGCGGAACAAAGATCAAAAATGGATCAGGCGGATGCCTTGGTCATCGCCGCATAGGCATCGCGGACGTGATCGCGGCCGTCGACGATCACGAGTTCCATGGCCTTACGGGCGCCATCGACATCGCCGGCGACGATCGCCTCGACAATGCGCATGTGGGTGTCCGCGATGCCCGAGAAACCGTTCTGCGAGGGGGGGGTACTGATACGGAACATGCCGACCAGCGCGGCTTCTATCAGGCTTCCCAGCGTTCGCATGAACGGGTTGTGAGAGGCGTCGGCAACGGCGAGGTGGAAATGGAGGTCGGCGAGAGCTAGGCTGTCGCTGGTGTGCCCCGGCGCGGCCATCTCCGTTGCAAGTTCACGCAGATGTTCAATGTCTTCCTTGCTCGCCCGCTCTGCGACGAGGCCAGCAGCAAACGGCTCGAAAGCTAGCCGGATGTCGTAAAGTTGCAGCAGGAATTCTTCCGTCACGCCACTATCGAAATGCCAGGCTATAATCTCGCTATCGAACATGTTCCAGAGGTTTTTCTCTGTGACGCGCGTCCCGACACGGGCCTTGGCGACGATCATGCCTTTTGCAGCGAGCGTCTTCATCGTTTCCCGAAGGACGGTGCGTGAGACCTTGAAGCGCTGCGCAAGTTCGGCGTCTCCCGGCAGAATGCTTCCCACAGGATAGGTTCCGGCAACAATTGCCCTGCCGAGCTCATCCACGACCTGTGCGTGGCTCGTTCGCGATTTGCGCGCTGTCTTTCCGGTCTCAAGCAATCTGTTACGCAACGAATACCTCCCCGTTCAGGCATACCTCTTATTCATACTGGAAAGGAAGAGAATAACCTTCTGCATTAGAATGAATGCAAAAAGCAAAAGGCCAATCAAGATCTTCGTCCACCAGCTCGACAGCGTCCCGTCGAAGGTGATGTAGGTCTGAATGAGGCCCTGTATCAGGATACCGATGAAGGTACCTGCCACGAATCCCGCCCCGCCGGTCAACAGCGTCCCCCCGATGACGACTGCCGCGATCGCATCCAGTTCGACGCCGACTGCTGCCAGAGAATAACCGGCCGACGTATAGAGCGAAAAAACGATTCCGGATAGGCCGGCGAGAAAGCCGGATAATGCATAGATCTGGATCGTGGTACGGCCCACCGGAACGCCCATGAGTTGCGCCGTTTGCGACCCGCCGCCGAGCGCGTAGACATTCGTGCCGAAGCGCGTGCGATGCGCCAGGAATATCCCCACCGCAAAGACGACAAGCATGATGCCGCCGATCAGCGTCAGCCGCCCGCCACCCGGCATCTTGTAATAGAGGCCTGTCAGCGTGGTGTAGTAGTCATGATTGATAGGGATGCTGTCGATCGACAACACGAACGCCATACCGCGTGCCAGGAACATGCCCGCAAGCGTCACGATGAAAGCCGGCATTTCGAGATAGTGAATGATCGCGCCCATTGCTGCGCCGAAGGCGGTCGTGATGATCAGCACTAGCACAAACGCAACGAGCGGGTGGATTGTAGTGTTCTGCAGGATGACCGCGAGGAAGACGCCGGTGAACGCGATGATCGAGCCGATCGATAGATCAATCCCGCCCGAAATGATCACAAACGTCATGCCGACCGCGGCGATGCCGAGAAAGGCATTGTCGGTCAATAGGTTGCCAATCACGCGGGTGGACAGGATGTTCGGATACTGCAGGGTGCAGATCGCGTAGGAGAGAACGAAGATGACGACCGTTGCCAGCAGCGGCAGATATTTCGAGTTCATTGAATCTGCCCTTCCCTGACGCTGCTCGATCGCCGGCTGAGAATTACCGCCGCCGATTGAACCGCCGGCGACTGAATGACAAGGATCACGATGACAATCACCGCCTTGATGATAAGGTTGAATTCCGGCGGAAATCCTGAGAGCAGAATGCCGGTGTTCACAGCCTGAATAATCATAGCTCCGATCAACGATCCCAGGATGCTGAAGCGTCCGCCCAGCAGCGAGTTGCCACCGACGACGACCGCCAAGATCGCATCGAGCTCCAGCCAGAGACCGGCATTGTTCGCATCCGCGCCCTTGATATCGGCCGCGACGATGATCCCGGCAATGGAAGCGCAAAGGCTGCTCAACATATAAACGGCCATCAGCAGTACCGGCGTCCGTACGCCAGAAAGCATGCTGGCACGTCGATTGATGCCGGTCGCTTCGATCAGCATGCCAAGCGCCGTGCGCCTCACAAGCAGGATCACCAGCGCGGCCATGACCAGCCATATGATCACTGGCATGGGCAGGAATGCGAAGGAGCCGCTGCCGAGCGCGATCAACCCTTCATCATTGAACGTCATGATGACCCCCTCCGTGATGAGCTGCGCGATCCCGCGTCCGGCCACCATCAGCACGAGCGTCGCGATGATCGGCTGGATATTCAGCACGGCCACCAGCAGTCCGTTCCATACGCCGCAAAGGAGCCCGACCCCGACCGTTACCAACAGCGTCATCGCAAGCGAATGACCGGACACGATGGATGAGGCTGCAACCGCCCCGCAGATCGCGATCACAGCGCCGACCGACAGGTCGATCCCTTTGGTCGCAATTACCAGCGTCATGCCGATTGCCAGCAAGGCGACTGGCGCACCGCGGTTCAGCACATCTATCAAGCTGCCGTAAAACCGACCATTCTGAACAACAACATTAAAAAACTGCGGAAACATCATGAAATTCAATAGGAGAATGACTGCCAGAGCGATGAGTTGTGGCGCTAGGCGGATCAGCAGTGCATTGAGCGACGACTTCATGCGTCCTCCGTCTTCTTCTGGGCGGCGGCGATGGCATCGACGATGCTAGCGGTGCTGAGATTGTCACCCGTCAGTTCCGCGACGTGCTCGCGATCGCGAAGGACCAAAATACGTGAGCTATAGGCGATAAGCTCTTCTAATTCCGAAGAAATAACGATCAGCGACATACCCTTCGCGCAGAGATCTTCGATCAGGCGAATGATCTCGGCATGGGCACCGACGTCGATGCCGCGGGTTGGCTCATCCAGGATCAGGAAGTCCGGATTCGTAGCAAGCCAGCGCGCCAGGATTGCTTTCTGCTGATTGCCGCCGGACAGCAGACGGATCGGCTTCTCCCTGTCCGTCGTGCGGATGTCGAGAGCACTGATGTAGCGGTCGGCCAGAGCGTTTTGATCGGCACGAGAGATCGGGCGGGCCCAGCCCCTGCGTGCCTGCAGCGCCAGCGCAATGTTCTCGCGAATCGAGAGGTCGCCGATAATCCCGTCAGTCTTGCGATCTTCCGGACAGAAGCCGAAGCCATTGCGGATCGCGGCGCGCGGGTTCGACAGCGTCACCTTCTTGTCATCGACTTTTACCGTTCCGCTGTCAGCCTGCTCGATTCCAAAAAGCAACTCGGCAGTCTCCGTGCGGCCTGACCCGAGCAACCCCGCGACGCCCACCACTTCGCCGACACGGACGTCGAGATCGAACGGCTTCACCTTGCCGCGCTTGCCGTAGCCTTCAAACCTGTATCTGACCGGGCCAGCGTTAACAGTGTGTGCCCGCGCCGTGGCCTCGGCATTCGCTAATTCGTGCCCGAGCATCATGGAGATGAGGTTCTGGCGAGACAGCTCCGACGTTTCGCGGGTGCCGACCAGCCTGCCATTTCGGAGCACCGTGATGCGATCACTGACTTCGTATACCTGTTCCAGAAAATGAGTAATAAAGACAATGCCAAGGCCGCGTTCTTTCAAGTTACGCATGATGCGAAAGAGCATCGCGACTTCCTGGGTATCAAGACTTGCAGTCGGCTCGTCGAGGATAAGAACTTTGCCGGACAAATCCACGGCTCGCGCGATTGCTACCACCTGCTGCACGGCGACCGAAAACCGATCGAGTTGCGCGGTGACGTCAACGTCTATGCCGTACTGATCGAGCAGTGCCCGCGCCTGCCGGTTCATCGCACGTACATCGATCATGCCGAGCCGTTTCGGCTGGCGACCGAGATATAGGTTTTCGGCGACGCTGAGATTGGGCAGGAGATTGACCTCCTGGTACACAGTGCCGATGCCGAGCTTCTGGGCAGCAAGTGTATCGGACGGATTGATCTCAGTGCCGTCAAGCGCGAGCCGACCCTGGTCGCGGTGATAGGCGCCCGTGATGCATTTGATAAGCGTGGATTTTCCCGCGCCGTTTTCGCCCAGAAGCGCATGCACCTCGCCCTTGCGCAGCGCGAAATCGACCTTGTCGAGCGCAATGGCGCCCGGGAAGAATTTCGATATCCCGGAAGCGGTTAGAACAGTCTCGTAATCTTGAAACATGAAGGCGGCTTTTCCTGATATGAACCGACACTGCCGCGCTGTGGACGGATATGAAGTCCCAACTGGCATTCGGTAGGTCCGCACCGGCCCAAGATGGGCCGGTGCGGTTCTAGCCTCAAAAATCAGTAGCCGAGGTTCTTCTTCGACTCGTAGACCTTCATCGGATCGTCAGCGGGCGTGTAGAGCTTCGATTCCGTCTGGATCCACTTCGCCGGAGCCTTCTTGTCCTTCAGGTATGCGTCGAGCACGTCGAACGCGGGACCTGCCATGTTCGGCGTCAGTTCCACGGTCGCGTTCGCCTCGCCGGCGGCCATGGCCTTGAAGATATCGGGCACGGCATCGATCGAGACAACCAGGATATCCTTGCCCGGCTTCAGACCGGCTTCCTTGATCGCCTGGATGCCGCCCACGGCCATGTCGTCGTTGTGAGCATAAAGCGCACAGATATCCTTGCCACCGTTTTCTGCCTTCAGGAAGCTTTCCATGACTTCCTTGCCCTTGGTGCGGGTGAAGTCACCGGTTTGGCTGCGAACGATCTTGAAGTTTGCCTTGCCTGCAATGGCTTCCTCGAAGCCCTTCTTGCGGGCGATAGCCGGCGAAGAACCGGTCGTACCCTGAAGCTCGACAATGTTGCAAGGCTTGTCGCCGACAGTCTTTACCAGCCAGTCGCCAGCAACCTTGCCTTCGTGAACCTGATCCGAGGTAACGGCGGTCAGGTAGAGGTCTTCAGGCGCCTTGATCGTCCGGTCAAGCAGGATAACCGGGATCTCGGCTTCCTTCGCTTCCTTCAGAACCGCGTCCCAGCCGGTCTCCACGACCGGAGCCAGGAAGATGGCGTTGACGCCCTGGGCGATGAAGGAGCGGATCGCCTTGATCTGGTTTTCCTGCTTCTGCTGCGCGTCAGCAAACTTCAGGTCCACGCCCCGCTTCTTGGCCTGTTCCTTCGTGACGGTGGTTTCGGCAGCACGCCAGCCGGATTCCGAGCCGATTTGCGAAAAGCCGACAACAAGTTCAGCAGCCGATGCAGAGCCGAACATGCAGGCAGCCAAGATCGTGGCACCCAAGAGTGCAGTCTTCAATTTCATAATTTCCTCCCAAAGCCGCCTCCACGCGGCACAGGAGGAAAAAATCATATAGTATTACTTTTGTAAATGCACTTTCTGGTATGCAGCGCAACAAAAAAGGCGCTCGAAACGAGCGCCTTTTCGCATGTGCTAACAATTTGCCGAAATCACTTCGGCAACTTGTCGTCGACGCCCTCGACGTAGAAGTTCATGCCGAGCAGCGTGGCGTCGTCAGCCTTCTCGCCAGCCTTCAGCCAAGGCGTGCCATCCTGCTTGTTGATCGGGCCGGTGAAGGGATGCAATTCGCCGGACTTGATCTTGGCTTCGGTTTCCTGGGCCATCTTTTTCACGTCATCAGGCATGTTGGTGTAGTCGGCCATCTTGAGGATACCATCCTTCAAGCCGTCCCAGCTCTGCTCGGACTTCCAGGTGCCATCGAGGAGAGCGTGAACGCGCTTGGAGTAGTAGTTGCCCCAGGTGTCGACGATTGCCGTCAGCTGAGCCTTCGGGCCGGCCGCGATCATATCCGAGGCCTGGCCAAATGCATGAATGCCGCGTTCCTCGGCGACCTGCATCGGAGCAGTCGTATCCGTGTGCTGCGTCAGCACATCGACGCCCTGGTCGACCATGGCCTTCGCGGCATCGGCTTCCTTGCCCGGGTCGAACCAGGTGTTCACCCAGATCACCTTCAGCTTGAAGTCGGGATCGATGGAGCGAGCGCCCTGCTCGAAGGCGTTGATGCCCATCACGACTTCCGGGATCGGGAAGGATGCGATGTAGGCGGCGCCATGGTTCTTCGAGGTCTTTGCTGCGATCTGGCCGAGGATGTAGCGGCCTTCGTAGAAGCGCGAGTTGTAGGTGGCAAGGTTCGGGCCTGACTTATAGCCGGTGCCGTGTTCGAACTTCACGTTCGGGAACTTGGCGGCGACCTTCACGGTGGCGTCCATGAAGCCGAAGGAGGTCGTAAAGATCAGCTTGCAGCCCGAACGCGCCAGACGCTCGATCGCACGTTCGGCGTCGGGGCCTTCCGGCACGTTTTCGAGGTAAGGCGTATCGATCTTGTCGCCGAATTCCTTCTGGATCTGCTGGCGGCCAAGATCGTGAGCCTGCGAATAGCCGCCGTCCGTGTGCGATCCGACGTAGACGAAGCAGACCTTGGTCTTGTCTGCAGCCTGCGCGGCGGAACCGACGCTCAGGACCGCAGCAGCCGATGCGGCAAATGCGAGTGCGAGTTTTTTCATGATAACCCCTGTTGGTTTGGAATTTCCGGAAGCGCGTTTCATTCTTCTGTTTAGCGCTCCGGCACGAATGCTTTTCCCAGCGACGCGGGCGTGTTGATCAACGTCGTGCGTCGATTATGAGAAATGATGACAAGAACCACAATAGTGGCAGCATAGGGGAGCATCGACAGAAACTGGGCTGGAATTCCAACCCCGAAAGCCTGTGCGTGAAGCTGCAGGATTGTGACTGCGCCGAACAGATAGCCACCCGCAAAAACCCTCCATGGACGCCAGGATGCGAAGACGACGAGGGCGAGCGTGATCCAGCCGCGGCCGGAAGACATGTTCTCCACCCATTGCGGCGTATAGACGAGGGAAAGTTGTGCGCCCGCCAAACCGGCACAGGCGCCACCGAACATAACGGCGAGGTAGCGCGTGCGGATGACGCTGATGCCAAGGGCATGGGCCGAGCTGTGACTGTCGCCGATGGCGCGCAGCTTCAGGCCGGTGCGGCTGCGGAACAGGAACCAACTGACGCCGAACAGCAGTGCAAGCGACAGATAGAAGGTCAGGTCCTGATGGAACAGCACAGAACCGACGAGCGGAATGTCGGAAAGGTACGGAATGACGATCGGCGCGAGGCGGACGCCGGGCACACCCACATAGCCCTCACCCAACATTCCTGAAACGCCAAGTCCGAGGATGGTCAGTGCCAAACCCGTCGCCACCTGATTGGCAACCAGCGTCAGAGTCAGAAAGCCGAACAGCAGCGAAAACAATGCGCCGGCGACAATTCCGCCAAGCAGCCCGATATAAGGAGAGCCCGAAATCTGCGCGCTCGCGAAGGCCGCGACGGCCCCCATGATCATCATGCCTTCGACGCCGAGGTTGAGAACACCCGAGCGCTCGGCGACGAGCTCGCCCAGCGCGGCAATGACTAGAGGCGTGGAGGCTGTAATGACCGTCAGTAGAATGGCTTCGAAGATGCTCACACGACACCTCCCCTTACCCGCGACCAGACGACGCGGATCTTGTAATAAATGAGGGTGTCACAGGAGAGCACGAAAAAGAGCAGCAGGCCCTGGAAGACGCGCGTCACCTTGTCGGATACGCCAAGCGATAGCTGCGCAGCCTCGCCGCCGAGATAGGTCAAAGCCAGCACGAGACCGGACGCAATGATGCCGAGCGGGTTGAGACGTCCGAGAAACGCGACGATGATCGCCGTGAAGCCATAGCCGGGGGAAATCGCGGGCTGCAAATGTCCGATCGATCCAGATACTTCGGAGATACCGGCAAGTCCGGCAAGCCCCCCCGAAAACAGGAAGCTGAACCAGATCATTTTCTTCGACGAAAAGCCGGCGAACCGCCCTGCCCGCTCGGACTGGCCGAGCACGACGATCTCAAAGCCCCTCAGCGTGTATTTCAGCATGAACCAGACGAGCAACGCAGCGACGATCGCAAAGACGAAGGCCCAGTGCGCCCGGCCAGATTCTTCCCAGATCGCCGGCAGCGTGGCTTCCGGTGGAAATGGCACGCTTTCGGGAAAGTTGAAGCCCTGCGGATTACGCCAGGCGCCTCGGATCAGCCAATCGAGGAAAAGCTGTGCGATGTAGACTAGCATCAGGCTCGTCAGGATTTCGTTGGTATTGAAATGCGCCTTCAGCAGCGCCGGAATTGCCGCAAACAGAGCGCCGCCGATGGCGCCCATGATAAGCATTAGGGGCAGCACGGCAGGTGAATGCCACTCCGTGAATACGATTGGCAGAATAGAGCCGGTGATCGCGCCGATCGTAAACTGTCCTTCGGCGCCGATATTCCAATTGTTGGAGCGGTAACAGACCGCCAGCCCGACGCCGATCATGATCAGTGGTGCCGCCTTGACGGCAAGTTCGTGCAGCGACCACACTTCAAGCAAGGGTTCGAGGAAAAAGGCGTCGAGGGCTTCGACCGGGTTTTTGCCAAGAATGGCAAACATGATCGCGCCGGCAATCAGCGTCAGCAGCAATGCCAACAGCGGCGATACGAAGCCGTAGAGTTTGGATGACTGCCGCCGCTTTTCGAGTTCAATGCGCATTGGCCGCCTCCGAGGTGGTCTTGCTCTCGTGCAGGCCGCCCATCAAGAGGCCAATCTTTTCCCGAGACAGTTCTCCTGCCGGGAAGGGTGGCGAAAGCCGCCCCTCAGAAATCACGGCAATCTCCGTGGCGACTTCGAATATTTCATCAAGGTCCTGGCTGATAACGACGACCGCCGAGCCGTTCCGCGCCAGATCCACAAGCGCCTGGCGAATGCGGCTGGCCGCTCCTGCATCGACGCCCCAGGTTGGTTGATTGACGACGAGAACCGCCGGCTGGCGGTCGAGTTCGCGGCCAACGATGAACTTCTGTAGGTTTCCGCCGGAAAGCGAGCCTGCCGCCGGATCCTCGCCGCTCTTGCGCACGTCCATCGCATCGGCGATCCGCTTCGTTGCGGTCTTGACGGCGCCACGGCGAATGACGTTGAGAAAACCGCCGGCGAGGAAGGCCCTGCGGTCGGATTGGCTGCGCGCCAGGACGAGATTGTCCGAGAGCTTCATCGTCGAGACGGCGGCGTGGCCATGACGCTCTTCTGGCACGAAACCGGCGCCAAGCAGACGCCGCGCCGTGATGCCTTGGGTGCCCACGGCCTTCTTGCGGATCGTGATCGCATCCGGTGAACTCACAGGATACTCTCCTGAGAGCGCATCGAAGAGTTCGCCCTGGCCGTTGCCGGCAACGCCCGCGATCGCCAGAATCTCGCCGGAACGAACGGTCACGGACACGTCCTTCAAGGGCATGGCGAAGGGCGTGCGTGCGGCGACGGAAAGATTGGCGACGGAAAGTTGCACCTCGCCCTTGTTGCCGCGATCGGGATGCGTAACGGTCGCAACGTCGCTTCCGACCATCATCCGGGCGAGAGAAGCCGGCGTCTCCTGACGTGGATCGCAGGCGCCTGTGACCCTGCCATTGCGCAACACGGTCGCGCGATCGCAGATGCGCTGAACTTCCTCGAGCCGATGGCTGATGTAGAGGACCGATTTGCCCTCCGCCTTCAATTTGAAGAGCGTTTCGAAAAGCTTGTCTGCCTCCTGCGGTGTCAGCACCGAAGTTGGCTCGTCAAGAATGATGAGCTTGGGGTTTTGCAGCAGTGCGCGCACGATCTCGATACGCTGGCGTTCGCCGACGGAAAGATCGGCAACGTGGGCATGCGGGTCGAGCGGCAGGCCATAAGCGCGTGAGAGCGCCCTTGCTTCTTCCGCAATTCTGCCGATCGGGATGCTGTCATCAAGCGAAAGCGCGATGTTTTCAGCGACGGTCAGCGCCTCGAAGAGCGAGAAATGCTGGAAGACCATGCCGATGCCGAGCTTGCGGGCGTCGCCTGGCGAGCCGATTGCGACCGGCCGGCCTTCCCATAGAATATTGCCCTCGGTCGGCTCAAGGACGCCGAACAGCATCTTGACGAGCGTCGATTTGCCAGCGCCGTTTTCACCAAGGAGGGCATGGATTTCGCCGGGGGCGATATCGAGATCGATATGGTTGCAGGCGGCAAAGCTGCCGAAGAGTTTCGTCAGTTGCTGGACCGACAACAACGCGCCGGGACCCGGCACATCAGATAACGACACGTTCCCCTCATTTCCCTCTGCCGACCCTGCCCATTCAGGTCATTATGGGATCAGCAGCGTAGTTCCGGTAGTTTTTCTGGACTCCAAATCCATGTGCGCCCGCCCGACCTCACGTAATGGATAGGTTTGGTTGATATTGATACGCACTTTATTGCTCAAAACAACATCAAATAACGCGTTTGCACAATTGGTTAGCTCTTCGCGTGTGGCGATGTAGGTGAAAAGTGTGGGCCGCGTTGCAAAGAGCGACCCCTTCTGCGCGAGCATGGCAAGTGTGAAGTTCTCGATCGGCCCTGAAGACTGGCCGAATGACACGAACATGCCGAGCCGTCTCAAGCAGTCGAGCGATTGTGGAAACGTGTCGCGGCCGATCGAGTCATAGACGACGTGAACGCCAGCGCCAGCGGTAATCTCGCGCACACGTTCTGCGAAATTCTCGGTATTGTAATTGATGACGTGGTCGTATCCGTGCCCGAGAGCTAGACGCACTTTGCTGTCCGAGCCCGCGGTGCCGATCACGGTTGCGCCGAGCGCCTTGGCCCATTGCCCGGCGATGAGACCGACGCCACCGGCTGCGGCATGAAACAGGATCGTGGTCCCGGGGTCGACCTTGTAGGTCCGGTTGAGAAGATACTCCGCGGTCATTCCCTTCAGCATCATCGAAGCGGCCGTCTCCAGGGGAATACCGTCCGGAACCTTCACGAGGTGCTTCGTTTCGATGTTTCGTTCGACGCTGTAGGCGCCATCCGAACCGGCATAGGCGACGCGATCGCCGACCTTAAACTCCTCCACGCCGGGGCCGACTACCGTAATCGTACCGGCCGCTTCCTTGCCAGTCACGAAAGGCAGATGCGGCGCTTTATAGAGACCGGTCCGGAAGTAGACATCAATGAAGTTCAGGCCGATGGCCGCGTGCTTGATCTGGACTTCTCCTGCGCCGGGAGGCGGCAGCTCGATATCGATGTATTCGAGAACTTCAGGTCCGCCAGTCTTGCTGAATGAAACCGCCTGCGTTCTTGCCATTGCCTTCTCCCTAATCGCGCCGTCCAAGCGCCGGGAAGAACTGCAGCACGGCGCCGATGCAGTAGAGGTAGATACCACTGAGGATAAAGAGGACAAGCGCCCATTGCGGGATCACGAAATGCATCAGCAATGCATACATTCCGAGCGCCGACCACAAGAAGAAGACGCCGAGATTGAGCGGCCGTAGGCGCTGTACGCGGACTGGATGCAGAAAATTGATTGGCAGGAAGGTAAGGATGACGGAGACGAGGACGACGGCGAGAGCCGCGATCGCGCTGGCATCGATGACGAACAAGGTGAAGACGATCATGTTCCAGACCACGGGAAAGCCCGAGAAGAAGTACTCCTCGGTCTTCATGCCCGTATCGGCATAGTAGATTGCGCTTGATACGACGATCATCCCTGCCGCCACGAAGGACCATGGCTCGCCGATCATGCCGCTCTGATAGAGCGCGAAAGCCGGCAGCAGGACATAGGTCACGTAATCGATGATATTGTCGAGCGTATCGCCCGACCAGTTTGGCAGCACTTCCTTGACGCTGACCTTGCGGGCAATCGGTCCATCGATGCCATCAACGAGAAGCGCGAGGCCGAGCCACCAGAACATATCGATGAACCTGTGCTCGGCTGCCGCGACGACGCCGAGAAACGCGAGAAAGGAGCCGGATGCCGTCAGAATATGGACGGAGAATGCGCGCATTTCCGCGTAAGGTACGCGCTTGTAATTGAAAATCTTCATGTTTCCCCGAGCAGCCTATGGCGTCCGCGCCCGGCAGACGCGGTTTTTGCCTAATATGCATCCTTTGCTTCGCTTCGCCAGCGCAAAAGCGAGGAAGCGCTGCAAGGCCACGGAATCCTGACCGCGACACGCATATTTCGTGCAAGTCGCCTGAGAAAGAATGGAATACCTTTAATCGCGACACTATTTGTAATATCTCGCTGGCATTGAAATCATCGTGCGACGAATACGGGATCCGATACCGAAATGAACGCCCCTGCAAAGACCGAAGACTTCGCCTCCCCGCTTCCGGCCGGAGTCTATGCCGAAACCGTGCTCAGCGTGACCCATTACACGGATCGGCTGTTTCGGTTTACGATGACGCGTCCGCAGGGCTTCCGTTTCCGGTCCGGCGAATTCGCTATGATCGGACTGATGGTCGAGGGCAAGCCGATCTTCCGTGCCTACTCGATCGCAAGCCCCGCCTGGGCAGAAGAGCTTGAGTTCTTCTCGATCAAGGTTCCGGACGGCCCGCTGACCTCGCATCTGCAGGCGATCAAACCAGGCGACCAGGTCCTGATGCGCAAGAAGCCAACGGGCACGCTGGTGCTTGACGCCCTCACGCCTGGCCGTCGTCTCTATATGTTTTCGACCGGCACCGGCATTGCGCCCTTCGCAAGCTTGATCCGTGATCCTGAAACCTATGAGAAGTACGAGGAAGTCATCCTCACCCACACAACCCGCGACGTAGCCGAACTGAAGTATGGCTTCGATCTGGTCGAAGAGATCAAGAACGACGAACTCCTGCAGGAAGTCGTTGGCAACAAGCTGCGCCACTACGCGACAGTCACTCGCGAGGACTTTGAGTACCGCGGCCGCATCACCGACCTGATTTCGTCCGGCAAGCTCTTTACCGACCTCGGCGTCCCGCCGCTCGATCCGGCAATCGATCGTGGCATGATCTGCGGTTCCTCCGCGATGCTGAAGGATACGAAGGATCTGCTGGAAAAGGCCGGCCTCAACGAGGGCGCAAACAGCAAGCCAGCAGAGTTCGTGATCGAACGAGCATTCGTTGGTTAAACTCATCAAGATAAACTGATCTGCGGCCCCAGAACGGGGCCGTTTTCAATTGTGGTTGCTGAGATAGTCGATCAGCGCGCTCATGGCTTGGCCGGCATCCTTGGATTTGCCTTGCTGGATGGCTCGCATGACTGTCACGTGTAACGAGATGGATTGATCCATACGGCCAGGGCTCGTGGACGCGGACCAGAGGCGACGCGAATGAGTCTGAACCGGTCCAAGGGCCGACGTAATAAAGGCGTTGGGGCAGGCTTCCTCCAGAATTTCGTCAAAGGCCTTGTCCGCGGCGAAGAATGCCGCCAAATCGCCGGTTGTGGCGCACACTTCCATCGCCTGTGCGCATTCGCCCAGCTCTCTTCGGTGCTCTACTGTCGCAAATTCGGCAGCCAATGCGGCGGCGATCGGCTCGAGTTCGCGGCGAACCTGCATCACATTGTTATGGTCTGTCGGCTTGATCTCCGCCACCTGTAGCCCGACACGCGGTTTCACCACGATCAGCCCTTGCCAAGCCAACTTCTGAATCGCCTCGCGCACCGGCGTACGCCCGTGGCCGGCAAGGTCGATCAGGTGCTTTTCAGTCACCAAGGCGCCCGGCTGCAACGTCAACGTCACGATCGCGTGCTCCAAGGTGAGATAGGCAAGGTGGCTGAGAGAGTTCTGCATTCGCGTATCCGTGGCTTCTGAAAATGTCTGCGGGTCGCGGAGGCGACTATAAAAGCTGATGATATATCAGTGCGCTTTCGAACGGCAAGCTGGCACCGAGAAAGCGTGACGTGAGAGCGACGTTCCTCCCCGTCAAGCGCTTCCGATCTGCTAACAAATGGCGTGGCGGCGCAGGGCGAACGGGGTAGCGCCCGTCCCTGCCCGATCGTGCTCGTGGCTAATGTCGGGAGCATTCACCGCGAAGGTCAAGAAGACGGCTACGCGACCGATTACTCGTGTCTCAGTGCCTCGATCGGATTGAGTTGTGCCGCGCGACGCGCCGGGAAGTACCCGAACACCATCCCGATCGCTGCAGAGAACGCGAACGCCACTGCAATCATCGTCGGGCTGACGACGAAAGGCACCTTGAGGACCGTCACCGCCCCATAGCCGAGGCCGACCCCAAGCAGGATCCCAGCGATGCCGCCGAATACCGAGAGTGCGACGGCCTCGACAAGGAACTGCAACAGCACCTGGTTTTCCAGCGCACCAATTGCCAGGCGTATGCCGATTTCGCGGGTGCGCTCGGTCACGGACACTAGCATGATGTTCATGATCCCGATACCGCCAACGAGCAGGCTGATCGCGGCGACGGCTCCGAGCAGGCTGGTCAGCAGCGTCGTCGTGCCGGTCATTGCATCCGCAATCTGCGTCATGTCATTGACGTTGAAGTCATCCTCGCGGCCGGGGATAATCTTGCGCCGTTCGCGAAGCAGGTTTTCGGTTTCGTCCTGGACCTTCGACGTCGATACTCCGTCGCGCGCCGAAATCACGATCATCTGGACATTGGCGTTCGCCTTGCCGCCGATCCGGCGTTGATAGACCTTGACGGGCATAACGACGACATCATCCTGGTCGTTGCCCATGCCGGACTGGCCACGCTTGGCAAGAACGCCAATGACGCTGCACGAAATCTTGCCGACGCGAATCTGTTGCCCCGTGGGATCGGCGGCGCCGAAGAGTTGCGAGCGGACCGTCTCGCCGAGGATGCAGCGCGGGCGTCCGCGTTCCTCTGCCGCATCGAAAGTGCGGCCGGTCGCCATGTCCCAATCCTGTGCGATGAAGTAGTCGTTGGTCGTCCCCATCACGGTCGTCGAGTGGCTCTGCCCGCCGTAAATGACCGTTGCGGTCGTCTGATTGAGCGGCGCAGTGGCACGGAGGCCGTTAACCTGATCGCGGATGGCATCGACGTCCTTGACAGTGAAGCGGCGGGCTTCCGAGCTCGCGCGACCCGGGCCGAATTGGCCCGGACGCGCAAACAGCATGTTGGTGCCGAGCCTCGAAAGCTCGGCCGAGACCTGGGCGGTCGTTCCGTTGCCAATCGTTACCAACGCGATGACCGCCGCCACGCCGATGACGACGCCGAGCACGGTGAGGAAGGAGCGGAGCATGTTCCGGCTGATCGCTCGTAGCGCAAGTTTCAGCGTCTCAAAGAACATGATCCGCCCTCCCGCGATGCTCGAGTTCCGTCTCCAGCTTGCCATCGATGAAGCGCAGCAGGCGCTGCGCATAGGCGGCAATGTCAGGCTCATGCGTCACCATGACGATCGTGATGCCCTGTTCACGATTCAGGCGCGTCATCAAATCCATGATCTCAACGCTGGTCTTGGTATCGAGATTGCCGGTCGGCTCGTCCGCCAGAAGCAGCGAGGGTTCGGTCACAATCGCGCGGGCAATGGCGACGCGTTGCTGCTGGCCACCGGAAAGTTCTTGTGTCTTGTGATGCTCGCGACCGGAAAGACCCACAAGCCCGAGCGCCTCCTTTGCCTTTCGGTGGCGCTCACTCGCATGCATGCCGCGATAGATCAGTGGCAGCTCCACATTTTCCAAAGCCGAGGTGCGCGGCAGCAAGTTGAACCCCTGGAACACGAAACCGAGCATATGACGGCGCAACAATGTCAGCTGGCTGCGGTCGAAGCCCTGTGTGGATACCCCCTGGAAGACGTAGTCGCCCGCGCTCGGCACATCGAGGCAGCCAAGAATGTTCATGGCGGTCGACTTGCCTGAGCCGGAGGGCCCCATGATGGCAACGAATTCGTGTTCACGGATCGACAGATCGACCCCATCTAGGGCGCGAATTGCCGCCTCTCCTTGGCCATAGATCTTGGAGACGTGCTTGAATTCGATGAGTGGCGGGCTCGTCATCGTGAGCCCCGCCTACTTCGCCTGCGAGGTGGTGTCGGTGACCACGGCGTCGCCTTCTTTCAGGTCACCGGAAACGATCTGCGTGAATTGTCCGTCGGAAGACCCTACCTGAATAACGACAGCAGCCGGTTTGCCTGCCTTCAACACCCAAATGCGCCGCTTGGCTCCAGTCAGGGATTCGCCACCCTGGTTGCTGGTCCGCGGTCCCATGCGCGGTGGCCTGAGCAGGCCGAAAATGCCGCGACTGCGAGGAGATTCTGCGGCCGGCGGGGCATAGCGAAGTGCCGAATTGGGAAGCATGAGGGTATTCTTGACCGCCTCTACTGTTACGTCAGCTGTGGCGGTCATGCCGGGGCGCAGCAACAGGTCAGCATTGTCGACCGACAGGATCGCCTTGTAGGTCACGACGTTGTTCGTTGTTTCGGACGCAAATCGGATCTGCTTGATCTCGGCCGGAAAGCTCCGATTGGGATAGGCGTCGACTGTGAAGGCTGCTTTCTGACCGACCGTGATCTGGCCTACATCGGCCTCGTCGACATCGACCTGCAGTTCCATCTTCCTCAGATCGCCGGCGATAACGAAGAGGACGGGCGCCGACAGCGATGCCGCGACCGTCGCGCCCGGGTCGACAGAACGAGTGAGAACCACGCCGTTGATCGGCGAAACGATCTTCGCCTTGGCGAGGTTGACTTCGGCAAGCCGGAGATCAGCCTCTGCAGAGGCCACGGCAGCGACGTTGATGTCCTTCGCGGCGACCGCCGAATCGTACTTGTAGCGCGCATCCTCGAGGCTCTGCTGCGTAGAAACGTTGCTTTGAACGAGGTTGCGAGAGCGCTGGAAAGAGCTCTCCGCCGACTCGAGGTCAGCTGTCGCTTTCACGACGTTTGCTTTGGCCGAATCGAGCTTCGCCCGCGAACTCTTGACGTCAGCCTCAAGCTTGTTCGTATCGAGGGCGGCAAGAACCTCGCCGGCCTTGACCTCGCTGTTGTAGTCGACGTTCACGTCGCGAACCGTGCCAGACAGCTCGCTCGAGATGTCCACCTGCTCCGTCGGCTGCACCGACCCCGTTGCCGTAACCAGCACGGTCAGGTCGCCGCGTTTGATGGGCTGGGTGGCGTAGCTGTATTGGTTCCCCTCCTGCCGCGAATAGAAGTAAGCTACACCGCCGCCGGCGAGAATCAGCAGCAGCAATACCAATAGGCGACCACGCCAACGGCCCTTGGACTGTTTGCGCGAGGCGGCAAGAACGGTCGCCAGATCGGCGCTCGCCTTTGTCGGCTTGGTTTTTTGCGTATTCGTGACGTCGTTCATTCCGGCCTCTGTCAACAAGCCGCCAATGCAGCGTCAGCAAGATGACCATGTCGAAGCTGAACGGCAGATTAGCATCGGCCCGGATTGGCACGAAATGCTGATAGAATGAAATGAAATCTTGGTAATGAGAGTTCAGTTTTCCGTGGGATCAACGGCATCGAGCGCATCCGCCTCGCATTGCTCGGCGCCATCTCTCGGACACAGCCAGGTTTAGCAGCATTCGATCCAATGCATTGAGACGGCGGGATCGTTTGGAGCGCCATTCAGCGAACGAATTCGGATCGCCGCGAGCATCGCCGCCAAACTCCGAGGACGATGAAAATGGAACCACTCGACTTCCGACCGTCGCTGTTGTGGCGCAGCTCGTTTCGGAAGTGCGTTGACAAATCAGTGAGTCGGCAAACGACGCTTGGCCGCCATAAGGAGATCGAGTTCTGTGGCAGATGGCCCGAACTTTTCGTAGAGACGCTTCGCTTCGGTTTCCTCGAGACGATATTTCCTGGCAAATTCACCGAGGCTATAAGGTCGCCCGCGCAACACTTTTCGGGTCGTCGTCGGTGTGGCTGTGGTCACGCTGGTCATCGCATTCTCCTTGGTTGTATAAGGGGCTAGCTAGAGCGTCGCGTGACTTTGTGAAGATGTCGAATGGTCCTCGGAAGGGTTTGATTCGATTTAAGTTTTTTTCGGGAACCTTCTGACGCTTCGTGCATTTATAAGGCGAGATTATGAGCCGCGCCAAGCGGACATGGCGGCGCGAAAGGATGCCCGGATTTTTCCGCTTTCCCGGGTGGCCAACGAAGCGGCACTCGAGCTTTCGCCCGTCCGGTTCATGGTCTCGTTTCCCCCAACTTTGACAAAGCGCCTTCGGGCGCTTTTCTTTTGTGGTCGCTTCACATGCGAGTGCCGAGCTTCGCAATCAGGGTGAAAACCCGGTGACAGGCGAAACGGCGGATGGGCCGTCAGCTGACTTTTCAGGGCCATTCGCAAGAAATGTGCCTAATGCACAGGGAACGATGATTTTTTGGTTGACCGCAATGGGGCACCTGCATATGTTCCGCGCACTTCCAGCCGGGCGAACCACTCGGCTCCAGGGAGAGCGTAGCTCAGCCGGTAGAGCAACTGACTTTTAATCAGTAGGTCTCGGGTTCGAACCCCGACGCTCTCACCAACAGAATCAAAGACATAGTATGAATTCGCGGTGATGAGCGCCTCGCCGCGGCCTCGCTCGCTTGCTACCTAATAGCTGCAGGAGCGGCCTTGCTCGGTCTAGACCCACGCGCTCGACCGCGTCGTTGCCACCAGTTTGTCCGCGTTCGGTCACTGAGGCCGATCGATGGCAAGGGCATGAAACACGGCGGAACGAATTCCGTTCGAACCGCAGCGCGAAATCAAGCCCCTTCTCGTATGCGGTGGTCTCTGCGGGCAAATGCCCATTTCATTGTCGCTACCTGTCCGCAGATCGTTTTCGTGTCCTTGCCCCCAATTCCAATGCGCGACCTGTCAATGTGACGTCGCCTTCCGGCTGGCCAACAACAGAATATAGTCGTCCGCCGCATCCGCGATGGCCATCGCGACCTCCGCCGGCGCCCATCCCTTTTGCTGCGCATCGCGGATGATCTGATGGAGTGCGGGTTCAACGTCGGCACGGCAATCGAGCAGACGTTGGTCATGGGTGGTGTCATTATGGGCCGACTGTAGATTAATCATGGCTGGAACCCCTCTCATGTGAAGGAGTTACCATGACATAGATTGCAGGTTGAGCAAGCAAATGCTTAAGGAAAGGCTGCGATTTCGTTGGGAATGAGCTTTTTCGTACACATATGCGGGGTCGGCAATACGATTCACGGCATAATCGGCCGCTAATACTCTTCAGAGTGTGGTCGGTTTCGCTAGCCGCAGAAGACGACGAGCCTTCAGAGCCAACAAAACTGATCGTATATTGGTATTGTTAGTACGTGGCTGATATGGCCGGATCTCTCAAGATTGGTATGCATTTTCGCATGGTCGTAGGAACTGATAAATACGGCGCTTGTTCTGCGCTCTATCGCGGAATGCGATGCAATAGGCTTCCCTTCTGAGACGCGCGCTAAGGAGGTCTCACAGACCTTCGAAAACGCTGAAGGAGTTACTCGACATAATGTCGAGTTTTTTAGAGACTGCGCCTAGTGGTTGTGATAAGTCGATTTAGGCGGATCGTTGTCGCCAAGTGGACCGGCAACGCTTGACCGAACTTAGCGACGGGTCACGTCAACTGGCCTCGCCTCGCTCGTCTTCAGGCGAACATTTGCGTTGCGCAACCAAACGGATCGCCTATCTTTTTTCTTGTGGGAGAGTTGAGTCTTTATGCGAGCGCAAGGTTTGCAACATCGTTCGGGTTCCAGGCCTGTCTTCAGGCTACCGATCACTTGTCGCTCCTGGGTAGCCTCGTTCGCAGAGCCGCCTCAATTCCCTCGCTAGCGCGGACCTCGTTTTTTCGTTGGAAGGAAAATCATATGGAAGACGCAGGCGTAGGTTGGGTAGCCGCTATCATTATCGGTGGCATTGCCGGGTGGCTCGCGGAAAAGTTCATGAACAGCAACATGGGTCTGTTGATGAACATAATACTCGGTATTGTGGGTGCAATTGTCGCCAATGCCATACTGTCGGGATTGGGAATCACGCTTGCTGGCTGGCTCGGTTACCTAATCGCTGGTTTTGCCGGCGCGTGCCTGCTCATTGCCGTTGGGCGGGTCATACGTCGCTAGACGACAAATCAAAAGCCGGGCGCCAATACGCCCGGCCCTCGCCTGGTCAAATGCCGACCGATCTTATCGACGGCTCATCAATCCGAAAAGATAGGCGACGCCGGCTGTCACGGCGAGCGCGAAGATCGGCTCCTCCCGTACCTTGTCGCGCAGTCGTTCCGTCATGACCGAGGCTTCGTCGGCTACGGCGGTCTTGGCGCCGTGTCCAAGCGCCACAACGCTTTCGGACAGGCGTGCAAGGTCTTCACGCAATGCTGCGACCTGTGCGGAAAGATCGTCTGCCGCGATCTCCGCCTTCACACGCGCGGTTGCTGACTGGGCGGAGGCGGTTTTCATATCGGCCATGGTCTGCTCCTCTTTTCCGGATGCTGTTCAACGATTTAGTCCCGGGAAAGGTTCCGGCATCCGGGATCTTTTGCGGCGCGAGGTGCTCCTGCATGGTTGCAGGTATAGCGCAGATGTTTTCGCGCGATAACCCTTCATTTCCTGCCGGCTTTGTTCTAAGGAACGTCGAAAGCTTTGCCCGCGAACGGGCGAATATAATGCGAGGTTTGCGTTTCGATGTTCGATCTTCTGAGAAGAGCTGCTCATACCTGGGTTGCCAAGCTCCTCATGCTGCTTCTGGTCGCCTCTTTCGGCATCTGGGGCGTGTCACGGTCGCTGATATCAGGTGGCAGCAGCACGACGGTCGTCAGCGTTGGAGACCAGCACGTCGATGTAAACGAATTTCGTCTGGCTTATCAGCGACAGGTCGCAAATCTCAGCCAACAGTTCGGCATGCGCCTGACGCCCGACCAGGCTCGCGCCTTTGGCGTCGAACAGCAGGTGCTGGCACAGCTCGTCGCCGGCGCATCGCTCGACCAGTTGGCGAACGACATGAACCTTGGCTTGTCGCAGGATCGGCTAGCGCAGTTGATCGGTGACGACCCGGCCTTCAAGGCGGTCAACGGCCAGTTCGACCGCACGCTCTTTACGTCGCGACTGCGTAATGCCGGTATCCGCGAGGACGACTACATCAAGGAGCGCAGCAAGGTTGCCGTCCGCAGCCAGATCGTCGACGCTATCTCGAACGGCTTCACGGCGCCGAAGACGCTCGTCGATGCGCTCAAGCTCCATCGCCAGGAAAGCCGTGGCATCGATTACCTCCTGCTGACCAATGCCAATATCGAGCCGATCAAGGCGCCTGCCGAGGATGTGCTCGCCAAGTGGTTTGAAGGTGCCAAGACGCGCTACCGCGCGCCGGAATATCGCAAGGTCGCTTTCCTCAAGCTTCAGCCGGAGGATATCGCCGATGCTGCGTCTGTTACGGACGATCAGATCCGCGAGGATTTCGAAAAGCGTAAGGACAGCTTCCGCACTCCCGAGACCCGCACGATCGAGCAGCTGACCTTCCAGAACAAGGATCTTGCCAACGCTGCCGCAACCGCGTTGAAGACCGGTACGACGTTCGATCAACTGGTGACCGATCAGGGCAAGACGGCAACCGACGTGTTCCTGGGTGAGTTCTCCAAGGACAAGGTTCCTGATCAGGCAATTGCCGATGCGGCCTTTGCAGTGTCGAAGGATGGCGGAACGACACCTGTTGTCGATGGTACCTTCGGCCCGGTCATTCTCCGCGTCAGCAACATCAAGCCCGAGAGCGTGAAGAGCCTTGACGAGGTCAAGGAAGAGATCCGTAAGCAATTGGCCGTCTCCAATGCCTCGCAAGAACTCATCAATGTACACGATCAGATCGAGGATCTGCGTGGCTCTGGGTCGACGCTGGAACAGATTGCAGAGCAGCTTAAGCTGAAGGCAGTCGTGATCGATGCCGTCGATGCCACTGGCCTCGACAAGGATGGCAATGAGGTCAAGGATATTCCGGCCAAGCAGCAGGTTCTTGGCGCAGCCTTCCGGACGGACGCCGGCGCGGACGCGCCTTCCCTTTCGATCGGTACAGACGGCTATCTCTGGTTCGAAGTCCGTGATGTCACACCGGAGCGCGACCGCCCACTGAGCGAAGTGCACGATAAGGCCGTCGCCGACTGGACGGCCCAACAACAGAAGCTCGAACTTGCCAAGAAGGCCGAGGAACTGAAGCAGCAGGCACAGAAGGGAACATCGCTCGCCGATATCGCCGCGCCGCTTGGCATTACGGTTGAAAGCAAGAGTGGCATCACCCGTGGCACGGATGACGCCGTTCTTGGCCGCGCCGGTGTCAGCGCCGCATTCTCCGGCCCGATTGACACGATTGCCAATGCCGTTGGCGCCGACCCGACAACGCAAATCCTTCTCAAGGTCACTGAAGTCAACACGGAACCGACGGGTGACGTGCTCAACAACCAGGACCAGCAGATCACAGCAACGGCAAACGCCGCCGGCGACGACATTCTCGATCAGATGGTCAACCTGCTGCAAACGCAGTACGGCGCATCGATCAATCAGTCTCTCGCCGATCAGGCGGCAGTCCGCTAAGGGGAACAGAAGCGCATGACCGATCTGAAGCCGCTTTTGGCGAAGGCTGCGAGCCGCGAGCCGCTGACACGTGAGGAGGCCCGCGAGGCCTTTGAGATTCTGATGTCCGGTCAGGCGACGCCTTCGCAGATCGGCGGTTTCCTGATGGCATTGCGCGTCCGCGGTGAAACTGTCGACGAGATCGTCGGCGCCGTCACGACGATGCGCTCGAAGATGCTGACCGTCGATGCACCTGCTGACGCAATCGACATTGTCGGGACCGGCGGCGACGCAAGCGGGACCTACAATATCTCGACGCTGGCCGCCCTTATCGTCGCCGGTGCTGGTGTACCTGTGGCGAAGCATGGCAACCGGGCCCTGAGCTCGAAATCGGGTGCGGCAGACAGCCTTGCCGCTCTCGGCGTCAAGCTGGATGTAACCCCTGAGGTGATCTCGCGGTGCATTCGCGAGGCTGGTGTGGGATTCATGTTCGCCCAGCAGCATCACTCCGCCATGCGCCATGTTGGCCCCACGCGTGTCGAGCTCGGCACGCGCACCATCTTTAATTTGCTCGGCCCCCTCTCCAATCCGGCTGGTGTCCTCCGCCAGTTGCTTGGCGTCTACGCGCCGCAGTGGGTCGTCCCGATTGCCGAGGTCATGCGCGATCTCGGCTCGGAAAGCGTGTGGGTTGTTCACGGCGACGGCCTCGACGAAATCACAACAACAGGAAAGACGAGTGTCGCCGCACTCGAGGGCGGCAAGATCCGCACCTTTGAATTATCGCCATCAGATTTCGGTGTTGAGCCCTGCCGCCTGGAGGCCATCAAGGGCGGAGACGGCGTGGTGAATGCGGCCGCGCTGCGCGACGTGTTGAGCGGCGCGAAGAATGCCTACCGCGATATTGCGCTCGCCAATGCGGCGGCCTCGCTGGTGATATCCGGCAAGGCTCAGCTACTCGAGGACGGCATGCGGCTTGCCACGCAGTCCCTGGACAGCGGAGCGACGGCCGCGGCGCTCGACAAACTCGTCGCGGTGTCGAACGACATCGACTAGGATAGATCCATGACCGACATCCTGAAGAAGATCGAACTCTACAAGCGGGAAGAGATCGCCGCCGCAAAGGCGAAAGTATCGCTGGCTGATCTGAAGGCGATGCAGGCGGATCAATCGGCGCCGCGCGGCTTTTACCGCTCGCTCGTTGCGAAACGCGAGGCCGGCCAGTACGGTCTCATCGCTGAGATCAAGAAGGCCAGTCCCTCCAAAGGACTGATCAGACCCGAGTTCGATCCACCGTCGCTAGCCAAGGCCTATGAACTTGGAGGCGCGGCATGCCTTTCGGTATTGACGGACACGCCAAGCTTCCAGGGCGCGCCGGAGTTTCTTATGGCGGCGCGTGCAGCGTGTTCGCTGCCGGCGCTGCGCAAGGATTTCATGTTCGAGACCTATCAGGTGCAGGAAGCGCGCGCCTGGGGCGCCGATTGCATTCTGCTGATCATGGCCTCGCTCTCGGACGACGACGCAAAGCGCCTTGAAGACGAAGCCTTTGGGCTCGGTATGGATGTGCTGGTGGAAGTCCACGATGCCGAGGAGATGGAGCGTGCGCTGAAACTCTCCTCCCTGCTCGTTGGGATCAACAATCGCAATCTGCGAACATTCGAAGTCGGCCTTGAGGTCAGCGAGAAGCTCGCGCCGATGGTTCCCGGGGATCGTCTGCTGGTGGGCGAAAGCGGCATTTTCACGAACGCAGATTGCAAGCGCCTGCAGGCAGTCGGAATCAACACCTTCCTGGTCGGCGAGAGCCTGATGCGCAAGGAAGACGTTGCAGCGGCCACGCGCGCACTACTCTTCGCCGAAGCCGCTCAGGCGGCCGAGTGATATGAGCGGCGGCCAATCCGGTCTCACACACATTGACGCCTCCGGCGAGGCGCGCATGGTCGATGTCGGCGACAAGGTCGAGACCACGAGGGTTGCGACCGCCGAAGGCCACGTGCGAATGGCGGCTGCGACCCTTGATCTCATTCGGGCGGGCAATGCGAAGAAGGGGGACGTGATCGGCACGGCACGCCTGGCCGGCATCATGGCGGCCAAGCAAACGAGTAATCTCATCCCGCTCTGCCATCCCTTGATGCTGACGAAAGTTTCGGTCGACATCACGGAGGATGCCGATCTTCCTGGTTTGCGCGTCACTGCAACGGTGAAGCTGACGGGCAAGACCGGCGTGGAAATGGAAGCCTTGACAGCCGTTTCTGTTACCTGCTTGACGATATACGACATGGCCAAGGCTGCCGACAAGGCCATGGAAATCGGCGGCATCAGGTTGCTCGAAAAATCAGGCGGTAAGTCTGGAGACTTTCGTCATCCGGAGTACGGCAAATGAGCATGCTGCCCGTTGCTGAGGCACAGGATCGCCTGCTGTCACGCGCAAAGCCGGTCCAGACGATTGAAACTGTTTCCTTGACGGAGGCCGAAGGCCGTGTACTGGGAGCTGATGTTAAAGCGAGGCTGACCCAACCCCCTTTCGACGCATCCGCGATGGATGGGTACGCCCTGCGCCGTGACGACGCGCCGGAGCCCGGCGCCGAGCTGAGGGTGATAGGCATGTCGTCCGCCGGTCATGGGTTCGAGGGTGTTATCGGCAAGGGTGAGACTGTTCGGATCTTCACCGGCGCCCCGGTTCCGCCGGGCGCTGATAGCGTCTTGCTGCAGGAGGATGCAGAGAAAATCGAAGGCGGTATCAGGACGACATTCCCTGTTCGTCTTGGTCAGCACGTCCGGCCTCGCGGTCAGGACTTTCTTGAAGGCGAAGCGGTGCTCAAGGCAGGCACTGCGCTGGATTTCTCCCGCCTAACAGTGGCGGCCGGAATGAACCATGCCTCCCTTGAGGTCTGGCGCAAGCCGGTGGTCGCGTTGCTTGCGACAGGCGACGAATTGCTGCCACCCGGAAGCTCACCGGCTCCAGCGCAGATCATTGCGTCTAGCACCTTCGGCATCGCTGCCTTGGCGCGCAAGGCTGGAGCCGAGGTTCTTGATCTCGGGATCGTGCCCGACGACAAGGCGGCGATTTCGGCGGCGATCGAGCGCGCAAGGCGGGCCGAGGTCGATGTTATTGTGACACTCGGCGGAGCCTCGGTCGGCGACCACGATCTGGTACAGGCTACGCTCCTCGCGTCGGGTATGAAGCTCGATTTCTGGCGGATTGCGATGCGACCCGGCAAACCGTTGATGGTGGGCAGCCTCGGCGAAGTGCATGTCCTTGGCCTACCCGGAAACCCGGTATCAAGCCTGGTCTGCGGGCTGCTGTTCCTTGAGCCGTTGATTCGCAAGCTGGCCTCACTGCCGCCGGTCAAACGCGACGCGACTGTCGAGGCGGCTGCAACGCTCCGTGCCAACGACCAGCGGCAGGACTATGTCCGAGCCAAACTGTCGCGATCGTCAGCGGGCGTGCTGGCGGCAAAGCCGTTCGCCAAGCAGGACTCGTCCATGATGAAGATATTTGCCGAGGCCGACTGCTTGATCGTTCGGCCGCCTCATGCACCGGAACTCAGCGCGGGGAGTCCCTGCCCAGTGATGTTGCTAAGGCCCGACCTTCTCGACTGACGCCGTCGAGCCTCATTTGCGCTACTGAGTATTTTCCTGGGAACAGAAGCAGGATTGAGATGACGACGGAGGCTGTCAAGGACACACAGGCCATGCTCTCCGGCATGAGGCCGACACTCATGGAGGGCGAGTTCGTATTCTGTGTGACATCTGACGAGGATGTCGCTCGGCTTGCGCTGCCCGATGCACTCGCCTGGTTTCGCGAGCGCGAAGGAATCTCCGTGATCCTCTCGAAGCGGCGGGCCGCGGAACTCGGCTTCAATTGCGATACGCCGATGCGGCGTATCGTTCTCGAAGTTTTTTCGTCGCTGGAAGGTGTCGGCCTGACGGCCACCGTTGCCTCCGCGTTGGCAACCCACTCAATCCCATGCAACATGGTAGCAGCCTACCACCACGATCATGTTTTCGTTCCTGCCGCGATGGCGGATTTGGCGCTTGAGGTCTTGCTGAAGCTGCAAGAAGCGTCGTCGAATCGAGTGTCCTCGTTGATCAGGACTCCGCTAGAGTGAACACCCCGCCGATCGCCCCCTGCCCAGTCGAACCGTCGCCGAAATCGGGGGCAGCGTATTCAGCCACCAGCCTTAGGGCCGCCAGTGGCAGCGACTGCCTGCGTGGGTCTCCGATGAGCACGTCAATGCCTGCCTTGCGACTGGCCACAAGGAACGGCAAGACCCTCGCTGCCAGCCGGGCATCGTAGAAGACGTCGCCTGCAAGGATGACATCGACATCCGGTGGAGCGCCGGCGAGCACATCGGCGCTCGTCACTTCGATTGCGACGCCGTTCGCTTCCGCGTTGAGACCGATTGCTGCGATCGCGTTCGTGTCGATCTCCGCGGCAAGTACGTGGGATGCTCCGCACTTTCGAGCCACGATCCCAACGATACCGGACCCAGAACCGAGATCGAGGACGCGGCGATCGCGAATGGTATCCGGATACCTCATAATATGCCGCGCAAGCAGCGTTCCGCCGGCCCAGTTGTAGGCCCAGTACGGCGGCGAACCGTTCGCATCGTTGGGTCTGAGACGTGAGAGCCTGCTTCCGGGATGAGCCGTATAGAGTATTATCTCCGACAGGTCAGGTGCTGGTTTCAGGTGAAGGTTTTCGACGATAAAGGCGCGAACGTCTGATAGGGGGAGAGCGCTGCGACTTGGCTTAGCCTCACGACGGTGCTGTCGGCTCATCCTCTTCCCGCTCGGCCAATCAATAATTCTTCATCGCCAGATGCGGCATGCCGCCATCGGCGAACTCGTCGCCGAAAGCAACGAATCCGAAGCGTTCGTAGAGCGCTATTTTATCGCTTTGTGCCGTCAGGTAAAATCGGTTCTCGCGGGCGGATCGATGCTCGTTCATCGCATAGGTCAACATTGCGCTCGCGACGCCGTGTCCGCGCCATGGCTTACCGACGGCGACGCGGCCGATCTTCACATGCTCGTTCGTATGGATGGTGCGGAGCGTCCCGCAGACCTCGCCGCCTGCTACAGCGACGACATGATGCGCCGTCAGGTCGAGCGCATCAAACTCTTGATCGTCAGGGACATTTTGTTCGGCGATGAAGACCGCACGTCGGAGCCTGAACGCCTCATTGCAAAGGGTACTGAAAACAGGAACCGTCAAGACGATCGTATCTGTCATTTGTCTTCTCCCCCTATTTCTAGCGGAGGCGCAAAAGCTGCGCCGCTGGCGGGATGATTATCCCTTCTTTTTGGAGAACTTGGGCTTTGGGCCACTACTGCCCTTGCCCTCGAACTTCGCTTTGCCCGGCTTCTTGGCCCAGGGCTTTGAGTCGCGCCGCTCGTCGCTCCCGCCCTCGTTGCGGGCTTCTTTGCGGAACTTGCCTTTTGGGCGCTCATCGCTGAATTCACGACGCTCGCCAAAGGCCTTTTTGCCGGCATAGGCTTTGGAAGCCGCCGCAGGCTTGCTGAAATCGGGCGTGCCGTTGAGAGGCGTGACGCGGATGCCACGCTCCATCGTCTTGTTTGGACCGATCGACTGCAGGAAGGTGTCGGCGCTGTCCGCTGAAATCTCGACGTAGGTTTCGTCGGGCTGCATCTTGATCGCACCGATCTCCCGCTTCGTCAGATTGCCGTTCCGGCAAAGCATCGGGATCAACCAGCGTGGCTCTGCATTCTGCTTGCGACCGACCGATATCGAAAACCACACGCTCGCGCCGAAGTCATCGCGGGGACCTTTCTGATATGGTTCGCGTGGACCGTCGGTGTGCTCGCGGCGCTTGCCGCCGCGGCTATCCTGGACCGAGACCTCGATCAGATCCTCCGGTGCAGACTGGTTGGACCGGTAGAGATTAACGAAGGCGGCGGCGAGCTTTTCGGCGCCATGTGTATCGAGGAGCCGCTGGACGAGGTCCCGCACCTCCTCGCTCGGAGCATCCTCGAAGATGGGATCGGCAAGCAGCCGCGCCTCGTCACGTGCTGTGACCTCTTCCGCTGACGGCGGACGAGCCCAGGCGGCCGAGATGCCGGCGTTGTCGAGAAGGCGCTCTGCCTTGCGGCGCACATTCAGCGGTACGATCAGTGCACTGACGCCCTTGCGGCCGGCGCGACCGGTGCGGCCGCTGCGATGAAGCAGGGTTTCCGGATTGGTCGGAAGGTCGGCATGTATGACAAGGTCAAGGCCCGGAAGGTCGATCCCGCGAGCGGCAACATCCGTTGCGATGCAGACGCGCGCACGTCCATCCCGCATCGCCTGTAGCGCATGGCTGCGCTCGTTCTGCGTCAGTTCGCCCGACAAGGCGACGACGTTGAAGTTGCGATTGTGAAAACGCGCAGTCAGATGGTTGACCGCCGCGCGCGTCGAACAGAACACGATAGCGTTGGTCGCTTCATAGTACCGCAGGACGTTTATGATCGCGTTTTCGCGGTCGCTCGGCGACACGACAAGAGCGCGATATTCGATGTCCCCGTGCTGCTTTTCCTCGGTTGCCGTTGCGATCCGCACGGCATTTTTCTGATAGCTCTTCGCGAGCTTGGCGATGGCTGCCGGCACCGTTGCCGAGAACATCAGCGTGCGACGATCATCCGGGGAGGAATCCAGAATGAATTCGAGATCCTCTCGGAACCCGAGGTCGAGCATTTCGTCTGCTTCATCAAGCACGACAGCCTTGAGCGCGGATATATCGAGTGCGCCGCGACGGATATGATCGCAGAGGCGACCGGGTGTGCCGACAACGATGTGGCAACCACGTTCCAGCGCGCGGCGCTCGCTACGGATGTCCATGCCGCCGACGCAGCTGACGATCAGCGCGCCGGTCGCTTCGTAAAGCCATTCCAGTTCGCGTTTGACCTGAAGCGCAAGCTCTCGCGTCGGTGCGATCACAAGGGCAAGCGGTTCGGCCGCGGGGCCAAAGCGTTCCGCGTCCTCGAGCAGCGTCGGCGCTAGCGCAAGGCCGAAGGCGACGGTCTTGCCTGACCCGGTCTGGGCAGAAACGAGGGCGTCCGACGCGGCGAGAGCCGGGTCGAGCATGGACTTTTGAACCGGCGTCAGCTCGGTGTAACCGCGCTTCACCAACGCCTTGGCGATCGCCGGAACGACGCCGTTAAAATCTGTCATGTTGTCTATCTTTCGGAAGTCTCGCGCGCATGTTGCGCCCTGGCCAGCAGTTGCCGGTGGAGAAGTTGGCCGTTCCTACTCGGTCAGGCGGCAAATGTCAAAGCGGATGTCCCTGCCATAACCATACATCGATGCCTTCGCTTCTGCCCCGAATGCGTGCCTTTGCGGGGCCTTCAAGGCGGCCGGCTCGAACGGGCGCGCTATCCGCCCCCGCCGCCTCCATCAGTGCGGTGCTCAACGCTAGTTCGACACCGCGCTCGGCAGCGACCTCCATCAGGCGGCTGGCGACATTCACGGTGTCGCCGGTTGCCGTAATTTGCTGGCGGCTGCCGGTTCCAAGTCGCGAGGCAACGACCGGACCACAATTAGCCCCAACCTTGAAACCGGTTTTTCGGCCGCTCAGGGCGGGATGTGCCGCAAGCCAGGGCCGCATTCGCTCGCACAGGCGAATGGCACACGCGGCGGCACGCGCGGCATCGTCATCGGCCGGTTGCGGCAACCCGAAGAGAATCATCGCGCCATCGCCCATGAAGCTGGTGATTGCGCCACCATGCGAGCGCGCCTCCTCGTCAACGAGCTCGAAGAAATCGCTGAGAACTTCGCGGACATTGGTCGCGCCAATTGCCTCGCTCAAGCCTGTGAAGCCGGAGAGGTCGATGAAGACGACCGCGGCGTCTTGCCGGACCGGTTTTGCGAGAAAGTTAGGATCGCGCGCGAGCCACTCACCCAGGCCCGGGGCCTCGATGCGCTGCAGGAGATCGCTTTGCGCCGCAAAGTGTGCGGCCTGGCGACGATCGATCCAGATCTCTGCTGCACCGAAAAGCAGCACCGGCGGCAGCGCTGCTGCGATCGGCAATGCCGCACTGAACCAATAGCCGTGCGCGAAGGCGGCAATGTTCAGGCCGGCCCAGGCGAAAGCCACGGAGGCTATGATGGCATAGCCGATAGAGCTGCGCCGCCATGCAAGCAGGCTGATCAGCAGGAGCGGCAGAGCCACGGCCATTAGCGAATCGAGCAGACGCACATTATGGTCCCTGATGATGCTGTCGCCAGCAATCAGATGTGTCGCTGCCGTTGCCATTACCTCAACGCCCGGGAGCACCGGATCGAAAGGTGTCGGGAAGACATCGCCGCCGCCGGTCACAGTCGAGCCGATGACGACGATTCTGTCCTCGATTGCATTGGCCGGGAGCTTGCCGGCGAGCGCGTCTGCGGCACTGAATGTCGGAATTGTGCCGCGTGGACCATAGAAGGTAACCGGTAGCCGCTGCCCATTGTCGGTCGGCAAATGCCGGTCACCGAGCGCAAGGCCGCCGGGCGAGAACGCCGGATTGATACCCAGCGCCAATGAGGCGACCCGCAATGGAAACGAGGCATCGACCCGCTCGCCGCCGCGGGAAATCAGGGGGATGAAGCGTGGTGTACCTGATTCATCGGTGGCGACGTTGACGACGCCGATGGCCGCAACGTCGGAAAACCGGCTAAGGGGCAATAGCATCTTGCTGGCGGTCGGTATCGACGCCAGCGGATCGTTGGTGTCGATACCGACTGCCTGTGTCTCCTTTTGGAAAACGCCGGCGGCGGCGATCACGCTGGGGGTCTGCTTGAGCGCCACGACAAGTGCGGCATCGCCCTCTTCCGGTCCGGGATCGACCAGCAAGAGATCAAGCGCTACTAGCTTTGGTTTCAAGGCATTGACGGCGTCCACCACGCGGGCGAGCGTCGCCCGATTGAGCGGATAGCCGTTGTCGGCGGCGGTCTGGTCGTCGATTGCAATGATGCTGGTAATCGGCGGGGGCTCCTTGGCGCCAATGACCGTGCTACGCAGATCGGTGAGAGAGGCTTCGAGGCTGTCGAGGAAGCTTATGCCGCCCGAAAGATGCATATAGCCAAGAAGCCCGCCCCAAAGTGCGGAGAGCAATAGCGAGATCGTGATCAGGAGCCTTTTGGCCTGCATCGGCGCTATTGGCCAAGGCGGGCAAGCAGAGCCGCGGCGCGGGCGGGGGGCCAGCGGCGGACGGTAAGCGGTCCGCTACCCCGCGCGACGTCTACGCCCTCACCTACATTCAATACGACGCGCTCTCCTGCCGATGGACGACCGACCGCCACACGTCCGCGTACGACAAAGACGGATGTCGTACCGTTCTTGACGTCGACAGCCCAGCGCGTGCCGCGCACGGCCGCGATCGCTTGTGGCGTAATCACCTCGAACCCGTCCGACCGCCGTGCGCGGTCGACGTCAACGAGGACGGCCTTGTTCCGCAATGACATGGCGTCTGGCCGCCCATCGCGGTTGCGATCGACGAGATTGAAGCGCGCCCCACCCTCTGCTGTGATCGTGACGCCATCCGCGCAGCGCATGATTTGCCGTGACGTTCCCGTCACGCGCTCCATGGCGCATCCGCTCGTTTGTGCCAAGGCCGCATCAGAGGTGAAGAGAAAGGTCGCGCTACCCCAGGCGGCTGCGGCGAAAAGCAGTCTCAAGTTTACAAGCATATCCGTCCCCCCGATCGAACGACATTGCGTGTAACGGCCATCATGCCTTGATTGCTGCAGCACGCATGCCCAAACGTCAATGACTTTCCTATGCTATGAGAAGCTTCTCGGGTACTTCGACTGCAGGTCCAGTATAGCGTGCTCTTGGACGAATGAGATGGCCGCTCTCGACTTGCTCCATGGCGTGAGCCAGCCATCCCACGGTTCGTGCAAGCGCGAAGATGACAAGAGGGGCATCGTCGGGAAGATCAAAAGCTGCGCCCATGGCCGTTAGCGCGAAATCGATGTTGACACCTTCTCCTATGATTTCTTGCCCCGCTTCTGCCAGTTCGGCATAGGTTGGCGGCAAGGAAAAATTGGACATTAGCGCCTTCGCTCTAATGTCTCCGTCCGGATACAGAGGATGGCCGAAGGCAGGGAGCGCCCTTCCCTGCGTCAGCGCCTGCCGTATTGCTTGGCTGGCCCCACGCGCATTGACCTCTGCGACTAAAGAGACGACGCTCCGCCAGGCGCCTCCGTGGAGCGGTCCGGTCAAGGTCGAAAGGCCTGACAGGACCGCAGCGGACAGTGTTGCGCCTGAAGAGGCGGCCACGCGTGTGGCGAAGGTCGATGCGTTGAGTTCATGATCGGCAAGGAGCACCAGTGCGCGCCTGACGCAATCGGCCGCTTCGGGCCTTCGCCAACCCATGGCGAGGCGTAAATGCAAGGGCGAAGCCGTCCTATCCGGTGTGAGCGCACTTGCCACGGTCGACAGAATGCTTTCCGCTTCCGTCTTCAACACCTTAGCCGACCGTCCAGGGGTCGGCAGATCGCGGGTGACGCGCCGTGCGAGCAGAAGAAATGCCCGCTCCAACGAAGGGGATTCTTCCGGCTCCATGCTGGGTGCTGCTGCAATCGGTTCTGAATTCCACAGAAACGCGGCGGTATCTTCAAGCGTCGCATGTTCCGCCCAAGTCGTCGCATTGTGGCCGCGATAATACAGCCGGCCATCCAGAATGGTCGAAATGGCTGATGGCAGAATTGGGTCACCCCACTGGATGGTATCTGCCGCGACCGTCTCGGTCTTGCGCCGACCAGCGTGGCGTTCGGCGAGCCGCATGACGTCGGCCGCGTTGTAAAGACTGCGCCGCGGGTCGCTGGTATCCGCCTTGGCCCGGATCCGGCCGCGGCTCACATTGGCGTAGAGCGTTTGCGGTTTTGTGCCGAGTTTCTCAAGCGCCTGCTCGGCGGTTAGCCAGGACATCCTGCCCTCTTACATTGATCAATTTCATCAAGATTGACGTCAATTAATCTAGGCTCGATCCTATTGCACGTAAAGGAGAAACATGATGAATAACGGTTTGGAAGATGTCATTGCAACTGAAACGCGGCTCTCTGATGTGGACGGCGAAGCAGGTCGCCTGATTATCCGTGGCGTGTCGCTCGATCATCTCGTGTCGACATCAACCTATGAAAGTGTGGCTGCGCTGTTGCTCGACGGCCTGACGGAACGGCGTTTCGGTGCAGCAGAACTCGGCAAGTGGCTGGGCGAAATGCGGTCAGGCTTGTTCGCCCATGTGACGGTTCTTGACACGGAGTTGCTGGCATTGCCGCCTGTGGACGCCATGCGCGCTCTGATCGCTCACCTGCCGGATGGTGAGGACTTTGAAGCAGTACTCAGATTACTGGCCGCCCCGGCGGTTTTCCTACCGGCGATCCTCCGCATGCAGAGCGGCAAAGAGCCGGTAGCGCCTGATGGTTCCCTGTCGCAGGCGGCCGACATCCTGCGCATGTTGACTGGCCAGTTGCCGAGTTGGGAGCAGACGGCTGCGCTCGACGCCTATCTTGTGACGATCTCGGACCACGGCCTAAACGCCTCGACCTTCGCATCGCGTGTTATCGCCTCGACGCGTGCCGGCCTCACCTCGTCAGTGCTGGCGGCGATAAGTGCGCTCAAGGGACCGTTGCACGGCGGCGCTCCGGGTCCCGTGCTGGACATGTTCGATGCGGTCGGGACCAGCGACAATGCGCGCGATTGGCTTGGCGACGAATTGGACCGCGGCGAACGCTTGATGGGCTTTGGCCACCGCATCTACCGGGTGCGTGATCCGCGCGCCGATGCCCTGAAGCAGGCTCTTCGGCCGCTGGTCCTAGCCGCACAGGTCGACAGACAGCGGATCGAATTGGCAGAAGCCGTAGAGCACGCGGCGCTCGCCATCCTTAAGGAGCGTAAGCCGGATCGTCCGCTGGACGTCAATGTCGAATTCTACACGGCCTTGCTGCTCGAAGCGCTGGGCTTTCCGCGTGAGTCCTTCACCGGCGTGTTCGCGATCGGCCGGACGATAGGGTGGATCGCGCATGCGCGCGAGCAGGCGCTGGAGGGCCGACTTATCCGGCCACGTTCGGTTTATGTTGGGCCGCTGCCGGAAGCGGCGTAATCGTTGATACAAAAAGCAGCCCGGGAAACGGTCGTGCTGCGGCTTTGGCTCATCCGCTGCAAGATTGCGACGGCACACCAATTGAAAAGACCGCCGCATCGATTGACGAGGCGGTCTCTTGGTAATCAGACCAGGCGGCTCTGCTCGGTCGCCGCTTCGATGAAGCTCGCGAAGAGCGGATGCGGGTCGAGTGGCCGGCTCTTCAGTTCCGGATGGTACTGGACACCAATGAACCACGGATGATCCGGATATTCGATCGTCTCGGGCAAGACGCCGTCCGGCGACATTCCGGAGAAGACGAGACCGCAGTCTTCCAAACGATCCTTGTAATCGATGTTGACTTCGTAGCGGTGGCGATGGCGCTCCGAAATGTCGGTTGCGCCGTAGATCTCGGAGATCTTGGTGTCCTTTTTCAGCGCAGCCTTGTAGGCGCCAAGGCGCATCGTGCCGCCGAGATCGCCCGATGCCGTGCGCTTCTGCAGCTCATTGCCCTTCACCCACTCGGTCATCAAACCGACGACCGGTTCTTTCGTCGGACCAAACTCGGTCGACGAGGCGCTTTCCACGCCGGCGAGGTTACGGGCTGCCTCGATGACGGCCATCTGCATGCCGAAGCAGATACCGAAATACGGCACCTTGCGTTCGCGCGCAAAGCGAGCCGCATGAATCTTGCCTTCCGAGCCACGCTCGCCGAAGCCACCGGGAACCAGGATCCCGTGGACCTTTTCGAGGTAAGGCGCCGGATCTTCCTTTTCGAAGATCTCGGATTCGATCCATTCAAGCTTCACCTTGACGCGATTGGCAATGCCGCCGTGATGCAACGCTTCGATCAGCGACTTATAGGCATCCTTGAGGCCGGTATACTTGCCTACGATCGCGATCGTGACTTCGCCCTCCGGCGTGCGGATACGGTTGCAGACCTCTTCCCACTGGTCGAGGCGCGGCTTGGGCGCCGGCTCGATGCCGAAGGCTGCGAGCACTTCGTTGTCGAGGCCTTCCTTGTGGTAAGCGATCGGAACATCGTAGATGTTGGCGACGTCGAGCGCCTGGATGACGGCGGACGGGCGGACATTGCAGAAGAGCGAGAGCTTCCGGCGCTCCGCTTCCGGAATCTCGCGGTCTGCGCGCACCAACAGGATGTCGGGATGAATGCCAAGCGCTTGCAGTTCCTTGACGGAATGCTGCGTCGGCTTGGTCTTCAACTCGCCAGCGGCCGGGATATAGGGCATCAGCGTCAGGTGGACGTAGATGGCAGTGCCACGCGGCAGATCGTTGCCGAGCTGGCGGATCGCTTCCATGAACGGCATGGCCTCGATGTCGCCGACCGTGCCGCCGATCTCGCAGATGACGAAGTCGTAGTCGTCATTGCCTTCGGTGACGAAGTCCTTGATCTCGTTCGTAACGTGCGGAATGACCTGCACCGTCGCGCCGAGGTAATCGCCGCGGCGTTCCTTGTCGATGATGTTCTTGTAGATGCGCCCGGTGGTGATGTTGTCGGTCTTGGTCGCCGAGCGCCCGGTGAAGCGTTCGTAATGCCCGAGATCGAGGTCGGTTTCGGCACCGTCGTCGGTGACGAAGACTTCGCCGTGCTGGGTCGGGCTCATGGTGCCCGGGTCCACGTTCAGATAGGGGTCGAGTTTGCGAAGCCGCACCCTATAACCGCGGGCCTGCAGCAACGCTCCGAGAGCCGCGGCCGCAATTCCTTTACCGAGAGAGGAAACCACGCCGCCAGTGATGAATACGTATCGCGCCATGGGAGTCACCGGATACCTTTTCAAAAACGATTCCACCAGCCCAAAAATTCATTTCCTGAATTTTTGGCGCCAGCGCGAAATCTGAACAAAAGAAAACCGGCAGACCCGAGGGCCTGCCGGCGGTTATGCTGTATGCCGCTTATTGTCCGCTTGGGACGGTCGCGGGTGCCGGAGCGGCAGGCGTGGTTGCCTGCGGAGCAGCCGGAGCAGTTTGAGTGGACGGGGCAGTCTCGGCAGGTGCCGATGCAGCCGGAGCCGCGGGCGTGGTCGCCGCCGGAGCCGGAGCGGCCTCACCGCCGGTCGGAACGCCGTTATTGCTCTGCGGGGCCGCCGGAGCGGCGTTGCCATTCTGGCCGCCGAGCGAATCGAGGATACCCTTACCCTGGCCGCTCGTCGCCGGAATACGGTTCAGAATATCCGTCGGACGGCTCTCATAGCGGTTGAGGACACCGAGACCGAGCGACGTGATGAAGAACAGAGTCGCCAGGATCGCGGTCGTGCGCGTCAGCGCATTGGCCGTGCCGCGGGCAGACATAAAGCCCGAACCGCCGCCGATGCCCAGGCCGCCGCCTTCAGAGCGCTGAATGAGCACGACGCCGACAAGCGCCAGCACGATCATGAGGTGGATGACAATCAAAACGGTCTGCATGGGTCCAGTCCTGCCCACACGCACGGCGGGCATAAAGTAAAATTCTGGCGCTCTTTACATGAGGTAATCCGCTATTCCAAGCCCTTCGGCTCGGAATATACACGGCTCTAAGCAAGCAGCGCTTCGTATGCGCCGTAGATGGCGAGGAAATCTGTTGCTTTCAAGCTGGCGCCGCCGATCAATGCGCCATCGACATTCGCCACGCCCATCAACTCCCTCGCATTGTTGGGCTTGACCGAGCCACCATAGAGAATGCGGATCTTCTTGCCGATATCGCCAAAGCGGGCAACGAGCTCGGAACGCATGAAGGCGTGCGCCTTCTCGACGTCTTCCACCGTCGGCGTGACGCCGGTTCCGATCGCCCAGACGGGCTCGTAGGCGATGACGGTATTCTCGGGCGTAGCGCTCTCCGGCACCGAGGCCGAAAGCTGACGCTTGAGGATGTCGAGAGTCTGGCCGGCCTTGCGCTCGTCAGCTGTTTCACCGATGCAGACGATCGCCGTCAGTTCCGCGGCGAAGGCAGCCTCTGCTTTGGCGCGAACGAGATGGTCGGTCTCGGCATGGTCGGTGCGACGTTCAGAATGGCCGACGATGACATAAGTGCCGAAGCAATCGGCAATCATTTCAGCCGAGATGTCACCGGTGTGGGCACCCGACGCATTCTGGTGGCAATCCTGCGCACCGATTGCCAGCGGGCTATCGGTGCAGAGCGCCGTGGCCACGTAGAGCAGCGTTGCCGGAGGGCAGATCAGCGCTTCCACCTTTGCGGAAAGCGGTCTCTGAACACCCTCAGCGATCGCCTTGATCTGGTCGAGGGAGGCACGCGTGCCGTTCATTTTCCAGTTTCCCGCAACTAGCGGGCGCACGTCAGGTGTCATGCCAGCCTTCCAATCTTCCACGTATCGAGCGGCCATAGCAAAAGCGGGAGTCAATGAAAAGGTTTCGTGCCCTTACCTAAAGGAAATAACGGCCTTTTGTCGCGCAAATGCTTAAAATTTGCGATCGATGTTGCTGAAGATCACAGGCCGGAGTGTCATGAATGGCATGCGCGCTGCCCCTTCGGGACGATTGTCAGGAGCCCAAGATCCAGTTCAACGTACGGCGCCAATCGATCATCCGGATTGGAGTTCCGTGGTTCCCTGTTTGGTAGAGCGTGAAATGCGTAGGATAATCGGTCTTCAGCAGCTTTTCGAAGAGCGCCTGCTGGTCGGTTGCCGCGTAGACCGGATCGCGGCTGCCGTGCGCGAACCAGAGCGGCAGCTTGGCCTTGAAGGACGGGCTCTTGGCAAAGTCTGGATCGGTAACGCCACTCAGGATCACCATCCCCTTCAGGCGCTTGACGCTGTCCACGTCGCGGCTCACGCCCCAGCAGACTTGGCTGCCCATCGACGCACATGCCAGGATGACTGGCTTGCCGCTCGACTGTTCGGAAGCGTAGCGGATCAGGCCGGCAATTGCTGCGACGCCAGCGCTGTCGAAGCTCTTGACCGACGGCGAGTAGTAGACTCCGCCGTTGCCGGCGACCAGATTTTTCAGGCGATTGAAGTTTCCACCGAAGCTGTAGTCATTCGCGCCGAGGCGCCGGTCGCCATTACGTCCGTGAATGAAGATGACCGTAAACGCCGCTGCGGAGCTTGGTCCCACCCTAGTGACATCGAGCTTTTGATCGCCGAGCTTTAAGGTCTCGTCCGACTGCTGCTTTCTGATCCCGAGGGAAACATATTTTTGTTGGGCGCGCTTCTCTGGTATCTGATCACGACCGTTGATGTCGCGCATTTCGTCGTATTCGATGACGTCAAGCGAGCCACCATCGCTGGTCTCCAGCACATTTTGTGTGGAAAAGAGATCGTCCTTGTACGGCGGCAGTCGCTCAGCGGCTTGACCGGTCGCCGTGGTCATCAGGAAAAAGGCCGCAATTGCAGCGATAATGGTGCAATGACTTGTGGACATTCGCATGCCTATGGTTCCCTGAGCCTTCTGGCCGCTTGCCATTCCACGCCCACCAACGCAAACCATTTCCTGAGAAAGTGTCCGCCGGATTGGGCGGCGTCGCGTAAGAAGGCGCTTTCTGGCAGAATCTGCCTGATTCGCAAACGTGACATCAAATGCGGTGATTTTGGGTCAGGCTCGGCGTAGGCCGCCTGCCCTGACAGGATGAAGATCTGAACGGCCCCATGGACGATAGCAACGACCTCTTTTCCGGATTGCCCCTGACACCGAAACAGGAGGAGGCTCCAAAGCCTGCCGAGCCGCAAAGGGCCGCGCCCGTCGAGACGGCGGCTCCCGCCTCGCGTCCGGCGCCCGTGAGCTCGACATCTGAAGACTACGGCGCGTCCTCGATCCGCGTTCTCGAAGGTCTCGAGCCCGTTCGGATGCGCCCCGGCATGTACATCGGTGGCACCGACGAGAAAGCGCTGCACCATCTCTTCGCCGAAGTCATCGACAACTCGATGGACGAGGCGGTCGCCGGCCATGCCAACTTCATCGAGGTCTATCTTGACCGCGAAGGCTACCTGACAGTCAGCGACAATGGCCGCGGTATCCCGGTCGAGAACCATCCGCAGGTTCCCGGGAAGTCCACCCTTGAAGTCATCATGACGAAGCTGCATGCCGGCGGAAAATTCGACGGCAAGGCGTACGAGACATCAGGCGGTCTGCACGGCGTCGGTGTTTCCGTCGTCAATGCCCTCTCCGATTTCATGGAGGTCGAAGTCGCGCGCAATCGCAAGCTTTATCGCCAGCGCTTCTCGCGCGGCCTGCCGCAAGGCGGCTTGGAAGAGCTGGGTGATGTCCACAATCGGCGCGGCACGCGCGTCCGTTTTCACCCGGACGCTCAGATTTTTGGCGAGCATGCGAAGTTTGATGCGGGGCGCGTGTTCCGTATGGCGCGCTCCAAGGCCTACCTTTTTGGCGGCGTGGAAATCCGCTGGAGTTGCGAAGAAGGTGTGCTTCCGCAGGGTTCGGAGATACCGGATAAAGCGGTCTTCCACTTCCCCGGCGGCCTGAAGGATTACCTCCAGGCGACGATGGGCAAGGAATTCACCGTCACCCGCGAGATATTCGCAGGCAAGACGGAGAAGACCAGCGGCCACGGCTCCCTGGAGTGGGCAATCACCTGGTACGGTGGCGATCCGCAGGTCCACTCCTACTGCAATACCATCCCAACGCCCGAAGGCGGAACGCACGAGGCGGGTCTGCGCATTGCGTTGACCAAGGGCCTGAAGAACTACGCCGAACTGACGCAGAACAAACGCGCGGCTCAGATCACCACCGATGACGTGATGATCTCCGCGGTTGGGATGCTGTCGGTCTTCATACGCGAGCCCGAATTTGTCGGCCAGACGAAGGACAAGCTTGCGACCGTCGAAGCGCAGCGCATCGTTGAAAACGCACTTCGCGACCCGTTCGACCACTACCTTGCCGACAATCCGAACGAAGCAGCCAAGCTGCTCGACTGGGTCATAGAGCGCGCGGAAGAACGCTTGCGCCGTCGCAAGGAAAAGGAAGTCAACCGCAAGACGGCCGTGCGCAAGCTGCGCCTGCCGGGCAAGCTCGCCGATTGCGCGCAGAACACCGCCCAGGGCGCGGAGCTCTTCATCGTCGAAGGTGACTCGGCAGGTGGCTCGGCCAAGCAGGCGCGAAACCGTGCCAACCAGGCCATCCTCCCCCTACGCGGCAAGATCCTCAACGTCGCCAGTGCCGGTCGCGAAAAGCTTGGCGCCAACCAGCAGCTCGCCGATCTCGTGCAGGCGCTCGGTTGCGGAACGCGTTCGAAGTATCGAGAAGAAGACCTTCGCTACGAACGCATCATCGTCATGACCGATGCCGACGTCGACGGTGCTCACATTGCTTCGCTGCTGATCACTTTTTTCTATCAGGAGATGCCGGAGCTGGTCCGTGGCGGCCACCTTTTCCTTGCTGTGCCACCGCTCTACAAGATCACCCAGGGTGCGAAGTCGGCTTATGCCCGCGACGACGCGCATCGGGCCGAGCTGATGGAGACCGAGTTCAAGGGCAAAGCGAAAGTTGAAATCAGCCGCTTCAAAGGTCTCGGCGAAATGCTGCCGGCGCAGCTCAAGGAAACCACCATGGACCCAAGCAATCGCACGCTGTTGCGTGTGGTGATTGACGAGGTGGATTTCGAAGGTACGCGTACGGCCGTCGACGACCTGATGGGAACGAAGCCGGAAGCTCGCTTCCGCTTTATTCAGGATCGTGCTGCCTTTGCTGAAAACCTCGACATCTGAAATAGCTAGTCGAGGCGCACCGTAATTTCCGTCTTCACCGAGTTGGCGAGGAAGCACAGCTCATGTGCCTCGTGGTGCAGTTTGTGTTCGATTTCGCGGCCTGGAATGTCACCGGCGTAGGTAACATGTGGCCGAAGCTCGACGCGGCTGACCATGGTCCGGCCCTGCACAGTCTCCATGAGGCCAGTTGCGGCGTCGACATAGCTGTCAATCATGATGCCCATCCTTGAGGCAAGCCAGAGATAGAAGAGCATGTGGCAGCTCGACAGCGCTGCAATGTAAGCCTCCTCCGGATCCACATTTTCGGCAAGTGCATAGGGCAATGGTACGTTGTGCGGTGACGCGGAGGCGGCGACGATCGCGCCACCGTCGAAGCTCCAGGTATGTCCGCGGCTATAGCGCCCGTCGGTAAAGCTTGCCGCGCCCCGCTCCCACGCGACCTCTGCGGAAAACGTCGTCATCTGTCATTCTCCTTCGCGCGTCAGGCGCGCTGTTGTCAGCTGTAAATGGTCGGACAGTGCCTGCAGCGCCGTAGACTCGTCGCGGCGTGCGCAGGCTTCAATGATGGCGCAATGCTCCGCGTGGAGGATGACACGTTCATCTGAGCCCTTCGGCTGCTTCAGATAGGCGCGACGCGATTCGCGTCGCAGCTCGTCGATCATCGAAAGAAGACGGGCATTGCCGCATGGGCCATAGAGCGTTCGATGAAACGCGACATCCAGCTCTTCCAATGTGGCCGGATCTTCCTCTTCGATCAGGTCTTCATTGAGGCGGCGAGCCTTGCGCATGTCGCGATCGCCGAACATTGGTAGCGCTGCGCGGAGCGCCATGGTTTCCAAGGCTGCGCGGATCTCGGCGAGTTCACGGGCTTGCTCGTCCGTCAAACCGACAACCGCCAGGCTCCGGTCCGGCCGCCGGTCGAGCAGGCCCGACGCGAGCAGCCGATCAAGCGCCTGGCGCACCGGCTGACGGCTTACACCAAATCGTTCTGCGAGAAGCTCTTGTTTCAAGACCGTTCCTGGCGGCAGGCTGCCGCCTTCAATTTCGCGCCGGAGTGCCGTTGCAATCATGTTTGTATCCATGGATCCAAAATGGCTGCCTGAGTGAGTTTTGACAACGCGTTGCAGGATTTCTGTCATATTGATTGCGGAGAATAGGGCTAACGAGCGTAGTATAGATCGCCGGGGATCTGGGTGCGCCAGTCGATGGCATAAATCCGTCATTGTGCTTGCGTCCGACGGATGCATAGCCCATATCCATAGTCAAAATAGGGGGAAAAGAACGAGTGAGCCTTCCGAACAACAATATCCAGCGAGAGTCGCGATGGCTCGGCCCTTCGGCCCCTGCCCGCACGCCGCTCATTCCCTCAATCTCTGCGGCGCGCTGGCTGCTGATCCTTGTTGTTGCGGCCGGTGTCTATTTCTTCTACGGCTTTGCCGTCCCCGTGCTTGCTGCCCTTGTGATCGGCTTTGCAAGTTGGCCGCTTTATCGCCGGCTCCTGGCGCGCGTCGACGAAAACACGACGATCGCTGCTACCATCGCCATTGTGCTGATCGTCACGTTCCTGGTCCTACCGATCGTTTTCGCTGTCACCTACACGACAGGCGAGGTGCGAGAATGGGTGGCATGGGCCGTCCATGCAAACAGGTCGGGTGCGCCGACGCCGCAATGGATCATTTCGCTCCCGTTTGCCGGCCCCTATCTCGATGAATTGTGGACCAAATATATCGGCAGCCCCGGCTCCATGGGTGAGGTGATCCAGGCTGTCAGCGGCGCCAATATCGGTAACATCTATCGGGCGGTCCTGGCCGCAGGCGGCGGCGCCTTCCATCTGCTGCTGACGCTGCTGTTCATGTTGATTGCACTGTTCTTCGTCTACCGCGATGGCTCCGCCTTCTCGCAGCAGATCGATATGCTTGGCGAGCGCATTCTCCCAAACCGTTGGGAGCGGATTTCGCGAGTGGTCCCGGCAACCATCAGTTCGACAGTCATGGGCATGACACTGATCGCGATCGGTGAAGGCATCGTGCTCGGCGTCGCCTATTGGATCGCCGGTGTCCCCTCGCCGGTCACGCTCGGCGTCCTGACCGGCATTATGGCCCTGATACCTGGCGGTGCGCCGCTGTCTTTTTCCTTGGTGTCCGTCTATCTGCTCGCCAGTGGCTCCCACGTCGCCGGTATCGGCCTTTTTGTTTGGGGAACGGTCGAGCTGTTCATTGTCGACAAAACTCTTCGTCCGAAACTCGTTGGCGGTCCGATCAAGCTGCCATTCCTGCCGACTTTCTTCGGCCTTGTCGGCGGCGTGAAGACTATGGGCTTTCTCGGTCTCTTCATCGGGCCAGTGCTGATGGCCCTCATCGTCGCGATCTGGCGCGAATGGATGCATGAGGTCCGCAATGCTGAAACCGGCCCGCACGTCATGATCGACGAACAGGCGCCACCAGCATCTCGCGCGGCCGAATGATCAGGTCAGCTGCTTTTCCATGAACAGGCTGAGCGGATCCGGCTGGTAGCTGCCGAACGCTTCGATTTCGAGATAGCCGTACTTGCGGTAGAGAGCGATCGCTTCCGGCTGGTAGATTCCGGTTTCAAGCCGAACCGCCCGGAGCTTCCTTTCAGTGGCGGTCGCTTCGAGTGTGTCCATCAGCTTGCTCGCCGCTTTCAAGCCACGCGCATCCGGGTCGACGAACATGCGCTTGATCTCCGCGGTTCCATCGCCGGCTTCCACCAGAGCACAGCAGCCGACGACCGTGCCATTGTGGCGGGCGACGAAGAAGCTGACTGCCGGCTTTTCCAGCGTCGAGACGTCGACGAGGTGGTTGCTCTCCGGTGGATACAGTGACTGCGCATAGGCGTCGGACATATCGAGAAGGCGGAGCACCCCTTCTTGGCGCGGCGGTTCCAAAGCAATCGTAATGGACACGGGATGCTCCTGTCTTGGTGCGCCTGCATGACGAAAAGTTAATGCTGGCTCGCCTTCATTCCGTTGGAATTTCAGCTTCTAAGAGGCGACATTTCAATACTCAAAAGGCGATACTATGCAAACGATTTTGGTGGCAATGACCATCTTGGGGTGTAACGACGCGGTCACACAATGCAACTACATCGCCACGGTCCAGAAACAGTGGCAAACCGTTGCGCTCTGCGATGCAGCCTCGGAAAAGCAGCTGAAGCACTATGCGAATGTCAGCTATCCGACGGTCATTGCCGTCTGCGAGCCGCCGAAGCCGGTTGCGACGCCGGAAGCGCCGAAGGCTGTCGCCGAAAACACTCCAGCGCCGTCCATTCCAGCCGAAACGCAGGGTCGGCTGTCGGCCTTCGCCGATCGGGTGGCGGGTCAGGTGCGTGCGCATCTGCCGTCCGGCAGTGACATGAAAACGGTGCTGGATTCACCCGTACACTTCGTCTCGGGCAGCTATTCCTGGGTCGCGAAGCGGCTGCACTACTAGGCTGCCGCGAGCGACGCCACATGGGCGTAAGCGCGCGCGTGCTGTCGCTGCTCCGCAATGTGTAGCCTTTCAATCATCTCGAGGAGTTCCCGCTGGGCTCCATGCGTTGCATGCCTGCGGAACTTCTCAAGCAGCTTGCCGCAGACGTCGCCGAGCATGGTTGCTGAAAGGTTTTTCGATGCATCCCGCCACAGTAGCGTTGCTTCGACGAAGAGCGCGCTGATCTCGCGGGAAAGGCCTGCCGTCTCGTAAAGGGCGCGCACAGCGTGCATGCGTCCGGTCGCGAGGATGGAGCGAACGCGTCGCTCCTCACAACCGGTCAGGTTGACGATGGCGCTTGCGAAGAACTCGACTTTTCCCGAGCAGAGGGCGTGCATCAGGAAGGACGGCGTCAGGTGGCCACTGGCTCGCAAATGTTCGACAAGATCTGAAATCTCGCGCGACGTAATCTCGCCTGCGATCGACACGATGGCGGCTTCGTTGGCTTCCCGGCTGATCCGATGCAGTCGGCTCGGATCGATCAGCGCTTGTGCCAAAGGCAGACTGCAGAGTGCGACACTGACATGCTGCGTCAACAGCTGACGCGCGTCCACAGGCAGGTCCTCACGATCAAGGAGCAGGTTGCGGATTTCGCAGTGGTGGCCGAGCCGCTCGGCAATTCTCTTCAGCGAGTAAGGTGCAATGACCGCCCCGTCGTTTTCGAGCAGGCAGAGGACAGTCTCTTCCTCACCGATTTCGGCAAGCGCGGCAGAAACCGGCCGTGAGATCGTGCCGCGCGCCGCGATCAGCATTCGCGTGACGTCGCTGCCGCTGGCGGCGAGATCCACCAACTCCGCATCCAACAGCAAGGGGGAACATGTGACGGCATGGCAGGCGATTTCCGGCTGGTCCGCTGCCAGCGAGAGAATAACAGCTCGCGGTGCGTCCGGCGACCAGGCGATTGCCTCGGCTAGCGCCAGCCTTACCTTGGGGGATGGGTCATCGAGCAGGAACGTCATAGCCATCTCGGCGGCGGCGCGTTCTGCTGCAGCCATCTCGGACTGCAGGTAGGCTCTGCCGAGGGCATTGGCCGCACGCGCCCTGTCTCCGGCCTTGGCGGTTTCCGCCCAACGAAGAAATGCTTCTACGATCACCCGTGGTGCCCCATGCCCGAATGCGATTCTCTCGCACCCCAATCAATGGAACTACGGTACCTCCGAAAAGTTTATGATTGGTTCACCATGTTCGTTAAGCCTCAGAGCTTCGGCCGGAACATTTCGAACACATCACTGCCTTCGCTGTAGTCCATGTAACCCAAGCGTGCCACCGGCCGGGCGATCGCCATATCGAGGCGGCCATCACGAATGACCGTTTCGTCGATGCGGATGCCAACAACCTGGCCGAAGACCATAATGTTCTCGGAGTCCTCACCAGTCAGTGACTTCGGCACGAGGGTTTCCGTTACCTTGCATTCGAGCACGGCAAAGGCTTCGGCGACGTAGGGTGCGTCTACAAGCTCACCCCTTTTCGCCGTCAGACCCGCAAGCGCAAACTCATCGACGCCGTAGTCGACGGTCGCCGACGAAACGTTCATCTTCTCCACCAGGTTTCGGCTCACGAAGTTGCAGGTGAACTCGCCGGTTTCGATCGCATTCCTTTGGCTGTGCTTGAGACCGGCGGAGGAGAACATCACGAGCTTCGGGCGGTCGGAAATCGCGTTGAAGAAAGAGTACGGCGCGAGATTGATCGAACCGTCACTTCCCTTACTGCCGATCCAGCCGATTGGACGCGGGGCGACAATCGCCTTGAAGGGATCATGCGCCAGACCATGCCGGTTCGCATCGGTGGTATAGAACATCAGTCCTCTCCACCGACCCAGGTCACCGTCTCGGTCAATTCAGGACGCGGGCGCTCGATGGCAGGAAACGTCGTCGACCCCATGTGAATGAAACCAGCGATCTTTTCGCCCGGCTTGACGCCGAGCAGTTCGTAAGCACGTTCGTCGTACGCGAACCATTCGGTCAGCCAGTTGGCGACCCAGCCGTGCGCGTTGGCGGCAAAGATCATGTTGAGGCAGACCGCGCCCGCAGACATCAACTGCTCCCACTCGGGAATCTTGATGTGCGGGCCGGACTTGCTGACGACGGCAACGACAACAGGAGCGCGGGTAAAACGGGTGCGCTCCACTTGGATCATTTCGTCGGAAAGGTCCGGCTTAGCCTCAAGTGCCAGCTTCAGAAGCTCCTCGCCAATCCGGGCACGTTCTTCGCCGCGATAGACGATGAAGCGCCAGGGCGCGAGTTTGCCGTGATCCGGTACACGGGAGGCCAGGCGCAAAATCTCTTCGATCTCGGCCTTGTCAGGCCCCGGCTCGCACATCTGAAACGCGGGGATAGAACGGCGGACACCGAGATAGTCGATCAGCTTGATATCGGATTTCATGCGGGAGAGACTTCCATTTTCATGACAGCATTTGGGATGGGTCTTGAATTTGCCATCGCGTTGGTCTTGAAGTGGCCTCTGTGATTTCAGATGTCAATTGGTTCGCACGACAGATGGTTGGCATTTCGCCGTATGCACGCATAAGCCTAACTTTGGTTTTGACCGCCCTACTACCTTTAAGCGGCCGGGCCCAGGACGCCTTCCAGACCTTCAAGCAGTTGGATACGACTGCGAAGATGCCGAAGCTGAATGCCTTCATCGCGCCGGGTGCGGTGCCGCAGGGCTCGAAGCTGCATGAGGTTGCCCTTGAGGCAAAGCTGACGGCCAACGGTGAAGCGGTGCAGGATGGACTAGCCTGGTATGTGTTTAGCCCGATGGCCGGCTCGGATGGCAAGCTTCCGCTGATCGCATCCTCGCAGGGCGGCTCTGCGGATTTCCAGCTCGCGCCTGGCGACTATTTCGTCAACGTGTCCTTCGGCCGTGCCGGCGTCACCCGCAAGCTGACGGTCCCCGAAGACGGTCAGGTCGACAAGCAGACGCTGGTGCTGGAAGCCGGTGGATTGCTACTGAACGCGGTGTCGGGCTCAGACGTGCGCATTCGACCAGATCAGCTCAGTTTCTCGATCTACTCCGCCGAGGTGCGTGAGGACGGGGAGCGCGGTCTTGTCATGGCTGACGTGCCGCCAAACACCGTGGTTCGCCTGAATGCCGGGACCTACCACATCGTCTCTGAATACGGCGACACCAATGCATCGATCCGCGCCGACATACAGGTTGAGGCCGGCAAGCTCACGGAAGCGACGATCCAGCATAAAGCCGCGCAGATCACCTTCAAGCTCGTGTCCGACGCCGGTGGCGAAGCGATTGCCGATACCGCCTGGTCGATCCTGACAGCCGCTGGCGACAGTGTCGGCGAGAGCGTCAGCGCCTTCCCGACCATGGTGCTTGCCGAAGGCGAATATTCCGCCGTCGCTCGAAACAAGGACAAGATCTATCAGCGCGATTTCAAGGTCGAAGCCGGCAAGAACACCGACGTCGAAGTTCTGATGAAGGATGTGCAACCCGAAGAGCCGACCGAAGCGGCAAAGACGGTGCAGGTTCAGCCCGATCAACAGCCGCCAGCGGGTGACGCGTCGCCGAGGACGCAAGCGCCGCTGCCCTCCTACGATCAATTGCAGGGAGGCGCCGGCACCGGCGACGACGTGGAGTAATCGGCTTTCGGAATATCTCGGACAAAGAAAAACCGCCCGGTCCTGCTAGGGACCGGGCGGTTTTTGTATTGGAGCCGGAGGCAGCTCAGGCTGCCTTGGCTTTCTTGGCTTCCGCCTTGCGACGAACGTCCGGTGGCGTGGCCTCGAGCCCGAGGCTTGCGATTGCCGCGTCAAGCGACATCGAGGTCTGCTCCTGGCTGCCGAGACGGCGGATGTTGACCGTGCGCTCTTCCGCTTCCTTCTTGCCGCAGACGACAATGACGGGGACTTTCGTTACGGAATGTTCGCGGATCTTGTAGTTGATCTTCTCGTTACGGAAGTCAGTCTCGACCGTCAGGCCAGCGTCGCGCAGCGCTGCCGCAACTTCGGCGCCATAGCCATCTGCCTCGGACGTGATCGTGGCGACCACGACCTGCTGCGGCGATACCCACAGCGGCAGGTGTCCTGCGAAGTTCTCGATCAGGATGCCGAGGAAGCGTTCCATCGAGCCGCATATGGCGCGGTGGATCATCACCGGCTGTGTCTTTTCCGAGTTGCTGTCGATGTAGAACGCACCAAAGCGTTCCGGCAGATTGAAGTCGACCTGCGTCGTGCCGCACTGCCATTCACGGCCGATCGCGTCCTTCAGCGTATATTCGAACTTCGGACCGTAGAACGCACCCTCGCCCGGCAGAATACCGGTCTTGATGTTGTTCGACTGCTGCTGGATCGTTTCCAGCACTTCGGTCATCACGCTTTCGGCGCGATCCCAGAGGTCATCCGAACCAACACGCTTTTCCGGGCGCGTCGAAAGCTTGATGGTGATCTCGTCGAAGCCGAAGTCCTTGTAGACCGAGAGGATCAAATCGTTGATCTTCAGGCATTCGGCGGCCATCTGCTCGTCGGTGCAGAAGATGTGCGCATCGTCCTGCGTGAAGCCACGCACGCGCATCAACCCGTGCAACGCGCCCGACGGCTCGTAGCGATGCACCGTACCGAATTCCGCAAGGCGGATTGGCAATTCACGATAAGACTTCAAGCCGTGCTTGAAGATCTGCACGTGGCCGGGGCAGTTCATTGGCTTCAGCGCGAAGACGCGGTCGTCATCCGTATCGTCGCCGGCAACCGTGACCTTGAACATGTTGTCGCGGTACCAGCCCCAGTGACCGGAGGTTTCCCAGAGCGACTTGTCGAGCACCTGCGGTGCATTGACCTCCTGGTAGTCTTCGGCGAGACGGCGGCGCATATAAGCAACCAGCGTCTGGAACATGCGCCAGCCCTTGCCGTGCCAGAAGACGACGCCGGGACCTTCTTCCTGGAAATGGAAGAGATCCATCTCGCGGCCGAGGCGGCGATGATCGCGCTTCTCGGCTTCGGCGAGCACGTGCAGGTAGTTGTCGAGGTCGGTCTGCTCGGCGAATGCCGTGCCGTAGATGCGGGTCAGCATCGGATTGTTGCTGTCGCCACGCCAATAGGCGCCGGCCACCTTCATCAGCTTGAACGCCGTGCCGATCTGGCCGGTTGACGCCATATGCGGCCCACGGCAGAGGTCGAACCAGTCGCCTTGATAGTAGATCTTCAGATCCTGGCCTGTGGGAATCGCGTCGACGAGTTCGACCTTGTAGCTTTCGCCCTTGGCGGCGAACACTTCCTTGGCCTTCTCGCGCGACCAGACTTCCTTGGTGAACGGCGCGTTGCGAGCGATGATTTCCTTCATCTTCTTTTCGATCTTTGGCAGATCGTCTGGTGTGAAGGGCTCGTTCTTGGCAAAGTCGTAGTAGAAGCCGTTTTCGATAACCGGGCCGATCGTGACCTGCGTTCCGGGCCAGAGTTCCTGCACCGCTTCCGCCATCACGTGGGCTGCGTCATGCCGGATCAACTCGAGCGCGCGGCCATCGGTGCGGGTAATGATTTCAATAGTGCCTGCTGTCACCGGATCGGAAAGGTCGCGAACCTGACCGTCGATGGCGATTGCTACCGCCTTCTTGGCAAGCGACTTGGAAATGGATTCTGCGACATCCTTGCCGGTTGCGCCAGCATCGTAGCTGCGCACGGAACCATCGGGAAATGTCAGGGAAACGGATTGGGACATCTAGAATTCTCCTTGTCCAGTCCCGCCAACGAATGCGGGTGGTTGCAATGAAGCGCTTCGTCCGCACGAATGCGCCGCCGCCTGATACCGAGATTTGCTGCTTGAGTAAAGAAAAAGCCAACTTAACCGATCATTTCGGCAAGGCCGCGAACCGTATTCCAGTTTCGCAACGTGCCGACGCCCATCCGCTTGGTCGTCAGGGCCGAGAGCAACTTCCATTCGCTTGGCTTGCCCGCAAAATCTATCCAGAGGTCGCCTCCGGCGAGTGCCATTCGCTGCTTCGGATCGGCATAAGGCCGAAGCGCTTGCACGGTTGCGGGACCAAGTGGTTTGCGCATCACACGCACGATGACTTGGCTGCCCTCACCGTCCGGAAATGGATTGGAGCCTGCAAGCTTCAACCAGTCGGCGCCTTTGCGCACGATGATATCGACTGGTTTGCCGAACCTCGTCTTAAACGCGGCCTCCAGTTTTGCCTCAATGTCCGGGAGCGGAGAAGTGTCTGTTTCGAAAACGATATTGCCGGTCGAAACCAGCGTTCTCGGATCTTGGTAACCGATGTCCCTGGCCATGTCGCGAAGGTCGGACATCACCACGCGGCGACCTGGCGCAAGCACGATGCTGTGCAGCAGCGCAACGTAGATCATGCTTTCCAGAACTCCGCATTGCTCTCGGGCGGCGCCGCACCGGTATGCTTGCACAACGCATCTGCGATTCGGACGTGACGGCAAACTCCCTGAAATGCGCCCTGTGTCATCCCTCAGCCTGTCTTGCGCCCAAGCGCGAGGTAGCGCCAGGGTGTCCACCAGTGTAAGCGCACGTCGAGCTGGTCGGGAACCGGGTCGAGCCCGCTCGTGCCGCCCGGCCCACAACGCGCGACGCGAAACAGCGTCATCCACCCGCCGCTCCACAGCCCATGGCGCGCGACCGCCTCATAACCGTATTCAGAGCAGGTCGGGATGTGGCGACATGAATTGCCGATGAAACCGGAGAGCGTCAGCTGATAGAGGCGGATGAAGCCCATCCCGAGCAACCTGCCCGGCGTCTTGCGAAACGGCCCGGAATAATTACGGGAATAGGAGCCTGCTGACCGACGGGATGCGGCTGCACCGCCCTCGTCTTCGTCGTCATCATGGTTTATCGAACAGAACTCGCACATCGACTATGCCGCTCAGGCCTCGATTGTTTCGGCGCGCTTGGCCTCAATCTGGCCGATCGCATCGACGACGGCTTCGAACGTGAGCATCGTGGAGGCATGTCTGGCCTTGTAATCCTTCACTGGGCGGAGATAGCGCATGTCCTCGAACCGGCCTTCCGGCCCCTCGCCGTCCGCCTTGAGCATGGCCAGCATGTCCTCGCGCGCCTTGCGTACTTCACCCGCATTGGCGCCAACTACATGGCGCGCCATGATCGAAGAGGATGCCTGCCCAAGCGCGCAGGCTTTGACGTCATGCGCAAATCCGGTCACCGTGTCGCCATCCATCTTCAGCCAAATCTTCACCTTGGAGCCGCAAAGCTTGGAGTGAGCCTGGGCGCTGGCGTCGGCATCCGGCAAATCGCCGATCAGTGGAATATTGCCCGCAAATTCGAGGATTTTGCTGTTGTAGATATCGTCCATCGTGGATTCCGCTCCAGAATTCATGCGGATCGGCGCCTTGAAACTCATTGTAGCACAAAAGAAAAACACAGCGTGTCGTGCCGGGAGACTTACATAAAGGTGCCGTTTTCCTATATGTATGTCGTTCGAAGGCCATAAAAATGCAATGGCCTCGGCTAAGTTTGATTGGGAAACCGTGCCGGAAGGGTAGCTATTTGAGCCCTGAAAGCCCCGGAGCCTGCCAAAGGTGCATGAATTCCCTCGAGTGGAATTGCCAGTGGCTAGTCCGAAAGACGGTTCGCTAAAGCGGACCAGGAGACTGTTACATATGGACGCCATCATCAAGAATTTTCCGCAGACCCCCACCGATCTAGAAGCCGATCGGCCCAGCCAGAAGGAAGCCGAGGACGCCGTCCGCACGCTCCTGCGCTGGGCTGGTGACGATCCGTCGCGCGAAGGCCTGCTTGATACTCCGGCTCGCGTGGCAAAGGCCTATCGCGAACTTTTCGCCGGCTACGATATGGACCCCGAAGACGTGCTTGGCCGCACCTTCGAAGAGGTCGCCGGCTACGACGACATGGTCCTGGTCAGGGACATTCCTTTCTTTTCGCACTGCGAACACCACATGGTGCCGATCATCGGAAAGGCGCATGTCGCCTATATGCCCGACGGCAAAGTCCTTGGTCTTTCTAAGATCGCGCGCGTCGTGGAAATCTACGGTCGCCGCCTGCAAACGCAGGAGACCATGACCGCCCAGATCGCGAAGGCCATCGACGACACACTCGCTCCCCGCGGCGTTGCCGTCATGATCGAGGCTGAACATATGTGCATGGCAATGCGCGGTGTGCAAAAGCAGGGCTCGACCACATTGACGACAACATTTACCGGAACGTTCAAAACTGAGCCGGCTGATCAAGCCCGATTCATGTCCATGGTCCGGAGCCGCTGAAGACGGCTTCGAATGAGAAAGCCGCGATGATGCCCTTTGCCTTCAATGCACCGTCCGACGATAAATCCGAACTCGAGGACGCGGGCGACTTCACGCCGCGATTTGACGACCGCGGTCTGATCACTGCGATCGTCACAGATGCTACCGATGGCGAGTTGCTGATGGTGGCGCATATGAATGCACAGGCTCTCGCCCTGACCATCCAGACCGGAAAGGCGCACTACTTCAGCCGGTCGCGTGGCAAGCTCTGGATCAAAGGCGAAACGTCGGGCAACACTCAGATGGTCAAGGAAATCCGGACGGATTGCGATCAGGACGCCATCTGGCTGAAGGTTGAGGTAGCTGGTCACGATGCCACCTGTCATACGGGCCGCCGCTCCTGCTTCTATCGGACCGTGAACCTCGAAGATGGCAAGCCGATGCTTGAAATCGTCGATGACGATCTCCAGTTCGATCCGAATGAAGTTTACGGAAAAGACTCATAAAAGCCGAAAATCGCCTCTTATTGGGCCAAAATCTACGCCTATATACGAATTGGAAAGGGACACGGGACACTAATATAGTTCGTTTTTGATTGTTTGCCGGGAGGGAGGCGAGCCATGCTGAATTGGGGTTTGTACCGCCAAAGCTCTGAGCTGGGCACGTCCAACATCAGTACCCCGACAGCGCCAGACATGAACGCTCCCGCCATTCCCGCGCCTGCCCCCCCCAAAAAAGCGAAACTTGCCCTTGCACTCGGCGGTGGTGCCGCGCGCGGTTGGGCGCATATAGGTGTCCTACGCGCATTGGACGAGGAAGGCATCGAGATCGGCATGGTCGCCGGAACCTCGATCGGCGCCTTGGTCGGGGGCTGTTATCTGGCCGGCAAGCTTGACGAGTTGGAAGGATTCGCCCGTTCGCTGACAATGCGGCGTATTGCCAGTCTGCTTGACCTGACGATCGGCGGCAGCGGCTTGTTCGGTGGCATGCGACTGACGAAGCGCATGCAGGAGCATCTGGAAGGCCTGAACGTCGAAGATCTGGACCGGCCGTTCGTGGCCGTCGCCGCGGAGGTCAACACCGGGCATGAAGTCTGGATCGCCAACGGCTCGTTGATCACCGCGCTTCGCGCTTCCTATGCCCTACCCGGCATTTTCGAGCCAATTCGCAGCAACCAGCGGACGCTCGTCGACGGCGCCTTGGTCAATCCGGTTCCCGTTTCGGTATGCCGTGCCTATGAGCAACCGCTGGTGGTCGCCGTCAACCTGAACTACGATCTCTATGGTCGGTCTGCTGTCGTCCGGCACAACGCCACCCTCTCACCGTCCGAAGTGCACCGGCGCGAGGAGGCACCCTATGCCAAACTCGGCATGACCGGCGTGATGGTGCAGGCTTTTAACATTATCCAGGACAGGATCGCGCGTGCGCGCCTGGCGGGTGATCCGCCGGATCTATCGCTTCAGCCGCGTCTCGGCGATATCGGTTTGTCGGAGTTCCATCGCGCCGGAGAAGCGATCGAGCGCGGCTATGAGGAAGCCAAGCTGCGGCTTCCTGAATTGAAACGAATGCAGGAGATATTCGCCGGCCCTCTCTGAGCGCCGGCGAAGCGTTTCAGCCGGCGATGTAGGCTTTGATCTGTTCGGCTTCCAGTTCGACTTCCGCGATACGGGTCTTCACGACGTCGCCAATCGAGATGATGCCGGCGAGCTTGCCGTTCGTTTCAACGGGAACATGGCGGAAGCGGCGGCTTGTCATCAGTCCCATGAGGTCATTCACGGTTGAGTCTTCATGGCACCGGTAAACCTTGGAGGTCATCAACGAGCCAACGGGCTGATCGAGACAGGCGGCACCCGCCTTGGCGATTGCGTGCACCACGTCACGTTCCGTGAAAATCCCGGAAATCTTGTTCTCCATCCCGACGATGACGATCGCGCCGATCTTTTTCTTGCTGAGAATCACGGCCGCTTCAGAAACAGTCGTGTTCGGCCCGGCGGTTACGACATCTCTGCCTTTTACGTCGAGTATGGCCTTGACTGAATTGGACATTTTTGAACCTCCTATGTCGAAAGTGCAGCACTTCAACTGATCACAGGCATCCGCGACGGTCTCTCCTCTCGACACGGATCAGTTCGAATGGTGCACTCCAACTGTCAAGATTGCAATATATCCGATGTCTCTGAAGTTGGCGGCGGCTCGGGCGGTCTGCGGTCAAAAAGACGGAAGAGAGCGAAGCCGAAAATGAACCCACCTATATGGGCGTCCCAGGCGATTGCTTGCGAGCCGTCGCCGATCAGTGGGACGCCCACCGCAATCAGGATATTGCCCACGAACCAGAAGAGAATGAAAGCGACGACCGTGCGGCTGCGAAAAGATTCGACCATTGAAAGACGGGGATTGAGATGCGCCGGTCGGGTGATCCGCTGTTCCGGCGGGAACGCAAAGCGGCAGGCAGCGCCCATTAGGCCGGACACAACGCCGGATGCGCCGATTAGCAGCGTGGCCTCTCCCCAATTCAGCGCCGCATGCAGAGCGGCCGACGCAACCGCGGACAGCACCCAGAAAACGAGGAAGCGAAACGTTCCAATGCGGCGCGCCACCGGCGTTCCGAAAGCCATGAGCCATAGCCCGTTGAAAACGATATGTTCAATGCTGCCGTGGAGAAGCGAATAGGTGATCGGTGTCCAGAAGAGCTGCGGCCCCTGTTCCGACAGTGGCGTAATGTAGCGCAACGGAATGAAGCCGAAATTGAAAAACAGCCAGTCGAGAGCGTTACCAGACAGAAGCGTTGATTGAACGGCATATATCAGCCCCAACAGTCCAAGGGCTGCGAGCACCGGGCCTGGAAGGTTGAAGATGGGCGCTGACGGCGGCGTTGCCGGGGGCTCCATCGCCGCTTGCGGCTCGACCGAGTGCTCGTTCATCTTCGTCCTCACTTCATTCCGGCACAGCCTTACAGGACGAAAGGTCAAAAAAAAAGCCGTCAGGCAGAGGCCGGACGGCTCCGAGCGTCCCAGGGAGCGCCCGACAGTCTGTGCTGAACTTCCCAAAGGTAGGAAGCGATGGGCAAACACTGCCACGGCACGGCTGGCAGCTCAATCGAAACCCTTTCTTAACCTTAATTGCCGCGAGTTGGCATGAAATACGCACGGCATAAGAGCGCACGGCCATGACGGCCGTGTTTTGATCCAAACTGAAGCAACTGGTGCCGTAATGCGTGTCAAAACGACGATCGACCTATTCGAATACTGGAATCGCATCCGCGGCCACGACGTGGCACCGCTGAGATCGCAGGTCGAACCAACGGATTTGCGCCAGATCCTATCAAGTGTGTTTCTCCTCGAAACAAACGAAACGGGCCGCGTTGCGTTCCGTCTTGCCGGAACGCGCATTTGTGATCTCTTTGGTCGCGACCTCCGTGGTGCTCCGTTTTCCGAACTCTGGGCGCATGGGAGCGACGATATCGAGCACACGGCGGCGGGCGTGATGGCTCATGCGATCCCCGCGCTGCTCAATGCGACGGGTTTCACCGCAGCCGGCCATAGTGCCTGCTTCGAAATTGTCCTGCTGCCGCTCCGCTCCGAGGATAGCAAGTGTGACAAGCTGTTGGGCGCCATCGCTCCCGCCGTCGCGGTAAGTTGGCTCGAAGTCGTGCCGTTGCAGTTCCTTGCCTTTGATCGCAGCCGACTGCTGCATGAACGACTTGGCGGCGAGGAGAAGCGTAATGACGCGGAGCTTGAAAATGAACACACGCTCTACGTGCGTCGGCCATCGATTGCCGATACAATACGACGCGTCGTGTCAGATCTGCTCGCGGAACGCGATGTCTCTGCTGTTTCGATTCGACACAACCGCGTGCGTGCATAGAGGCCGAACCTGAACAACCTTCTGTTAAGGGATTACGGGTAATGATCGGGCGGTTGTATTTCATGAAGAAGCCCTTTGATGCACGCGTTCCAGCAAGTTCAGACGCAACGGACTGCGCCTCGCCTCGAACAAGGTGCCTTTCAACGCGTTCCCATCAACATGCAGGGCCGGCTGATGCTGGCGAACTATGAGGAATATGAGTGCATGGTCATCGACATGTCGCCGGGCGATATGTACGTGACCTGCCTGGGTCGTCCTCGCGCCAATGAGCGCATTGTTGCCTATATCGACCATCTCGGACGCGTCGAAGGTTATGTGCAGGCGGTCGACGGTCATGGCTTCTCGATGTCGATCCATGCGACCGAACGCAAGCGGGAGAAACTCGCGGCGCAGCTCACCTGGCTTGCGAACAAGCATGAACTCGGGCTTCCGGAAGACCGTCGCCACGACCGCCTGACGCCGCGCGAGACCAAAACCGAAATCACCCTTGAAGACGGCGCCCGCTACAGCTGCCGTATCATGGACTTGTCGCTTTCTGGCGCCGCGATTGATGTCGAGGTGCGTCCGCCGATTGGCACGCCTCTCCGTCTCGGCAACATGCGCGGTCGTGTTGTTCGCCATTTCGTAGAAGGCGTCGCGGTCGAGTTTCTTTCCATTCAGTCGCGGGAAACGCTCCGCGAGTTTCTCTGATCTCTGTCATCCGTACGTCACGAACATGATGCACGACGCTGCCGGAAGATTGGCGTATGAAGAGTCTGTATCCTGAAATAGAGCCCTACGAGCACGGCCTTCTCGATGTGGGCGACAGGCAGCAGGTCTATTGGGAGGCTTGAGGCAATCCGGATGGTCTGCCGGCGCTCTACCTTCATGGTGGCCCTGGCTCTGGCTGTTCGACATTCGCTCGTCGCTACTTTGATCCCGCAGTCTACCGGATTGTCCGCTTCGGTCAGCGCAATTGCGGTCGGAGCTTGCCGAGCGCTGCCGATATGACCACCGAACTTGGCGCGAACACGACCTGGCACTTGGTCGACGATGTCGAGAGATTGCGGCATCACCTGGGAGTGACAAGCTGGTTGTTGCTCGGAACGTCCTGGGGTTCGACGCTGGCACTTGCCTACGCTGAGACATATCCAGCAAGCGTTCGCGCGATGGTTCTTGCGGGCGCTACCACCACCCGGCCTTCGGAAATCGATTGGCTCGTGCATGGAATGAGAAGACTTTTTCCGGCGGAGTGGGACCGTTTACTGAACGCGCTTCCTGCCGATTTCAGGGAGCTCGGCGTACTTGAGGGCCATCACCGTCTTCTCAACGCGCCCCGACAAGACGTCCGCCTTGAGGCAGCTCGAAATTGGCACGAATGGGAGGCCGCCTCGATCCTCCTTGCTGATCCCAAGGGCCTCCCTTGCCGCCGGCAAGATCCCGGCTACTTACTGACGCGGGCATGGATCATACGCACTACTTCCGTAATCTCGCGTGGCTAGACGACGGCGTTCTGCTCCGCGATGCCGGAAAACTGGCAGGCATACCCGGCGTGCTTGTTCAGGGCCGGCTGGACTTGGAGGCCCCGCTCGTGACGGCACGGGAGCTGTCGAAAGCCTGGCCGCAAAGCCGGCTTGCTATCGTTGAGGCTGCCGCCCATTCGGCGTCGCACCAGGGTTTGGCGGGCGCGATCGTCGACTCGACAGACATCTTTCGCGAAGTTTCTCGAAAATAATTCTGGCGCCGAAACTGAAATCGCTGGGCCAATCGGCCACTTTCAGCGCCGATTCTTCGGTTTCAATCGAGGTGCAGGCTCGTGCCGAGGCCATCTCGGATGGTAAACAAAGTTCTGCGAAAACTCCGAGTCCGGTCGCGCCGTTAATAAATTGTCCCAAAATGCTCCGATCACTCGCCGGACGCCTTTCCGAGGAAGGAACAATTTTAATCGAAATTAGCGCAAAAGCGCTTCGAATTTTATGTGTATTCGACTTTCCTTTTAGTCGATTTCTCTGCGTGTTTAAATCAACTAAGCCTTTAATTTAACTGCGTAATTTTGCGCAGAATAAAAGCGTCCGTGTCAGGTTCTTCTCACAACGGGGAGACGACAAATGACGATAGCAACTTTCATCAAGGGCAGTTTAGCCGTCGGTGCGATGTTGATTGCGATGGTGGGTTCGGGACAAGCGAGCCCCCTCAACATGACCGTCCTTGGCAATGCGAGCCCGCCGATCGGCGCCTATCAATTCTGCAAGGAGATGCCTGCCGATTGCGCCAATGCAGCTGGCGACCAAGGCGAACTTCTTCTGACGGAAGAGCGCTGGAAGACGATCCTCAAGGTGAACTACCAGGTCAATTCGTCGATTACGCCGTTGACCGACAAGGAAATCTACGGCGTTGAAGAGCGCTGGGCCTATCCCCGCACGGCTGGCGATTGCGAAGACTACGCGCTGCTGAAGCGCAAGATGCTGATCGATGCCGGCTTTTCGCCTTCTGATCTGCTGATGACGGTCGTCCTGCAGCCGAATGGCGAAGGCCATGCGGTGCTGACGGTCCGCACCGACCGCGGCGATTTCATTCTCGATAATATGCGCAACAAGGTCATGCTTTGGGCCGACACAGAATACACGTACCTGAAACGTCAGTCGGCTGACGATCCGACCCGCTGGGTCAAGCTGCAGGATGGTCGTGCAGTGGCGGTCGGCAGCGTCAAGTAAGCATGACGTCGCCGGATAGATGACGACAACCATACGGCTCCGGTCGTCCCCCGCATCCCCGTCCCTGACCGGTGCCATAGAACCGCTCCCGCTGTCCCGGGAGCGGTTCGCTTTTTATCGTGCCCCAATATGTGGCTTAATTGTTCGTTAACTGTGATGGCGGGATCATAGCGGAATTATCAACGGCACCGGCGACTCTGTTCTCTTCGCGGCGGTCTGACAGCCGAAGGTCGCCATGAACCATACCGGTACCGTCCGCGAGATCGAGGAATCGCCCCTCCTTTCGACGCGTTTCATCATCCGCCTTACGATCGCTGTCGCCTGCCTTGCGGCATTGACGATGATTATCAGTTTCGGTGGCCGTTGGTTCGGTGCTCGCATTTCCCTCGCTGGCAATACCGCTTCGACCACTCCAATAATTCTGACAATCGGCCGCGACACCATCAGTCTTCCCGAAAACACGCTGCGCTTCCCCAGTCAGCGGAAAGACGGCCCATCCAAACGGGCGGACCTCTACCTCACGTGGCCGGAAATGCAGGGCTACAACAAGGCCCGTCGGGAGCGATTCGACGATATCAGCCAGTCGTCGGGGTTGATCTTCCTCCAGATCGCGCAAAGCACCATGTCCCGGGATATGTCCGGTCGCCTTGAGCCGATCTACTCGCATCTGATCGAGGGCAACGGCGCGCCCTTTGCCAATGGCATGACGCTGCATCACCTGCGCGCAGACGCAGGCTATGCCGACGAGGTTCTGTTGACCGCGCCGCGCACCGGCGCGCCGGATTACGTCGTGCGTTGCACCTTGCCGGCAATGCCTCAAATGGCCACCAGCGGCGATTGCCAGCGTGACATAAAAGTCGGTCGCGATTTAACTGTGCTTTACCGGTTCTCAAGCACGCATCTGCCCGATTGGGACCATATTGACGCCGCTATTCGCCATTTTGTGGAGGCACGGCTTGTGAACACTTCTGCGACAGGTCGCTAGAATGATCCGATGTGGCGAAACAAACGATTAATCATAAACGGATTGGTAACCCCGGACGGATAAATTTGGTGAGAGAGCGATCGCGCCGAGAGGGCGGGCGATCTCTCCAATATCCGAAATGCAAGCGAAGAGTAGAATAGTGCTAAGGTCAGTCTCCTCCGTATCCCCATCGCGATCCCGCAATTTTCTGATAAGAGCGGTCACGGCGTTGTCTCTCGCTGCCGGTATCGTCATGGCCGACTCGATCGATGCCGATGCGGAGGCTGCCAACTCGAAATATGCCGGCATCGTTGTCGATGCGAAGACCGGCAATGTTCTCTACAGCGAGAACGCGGATCGTCTGCAGTATCCGGCGTCCCTCACCAAGATGATGACGCTCTACCTGACCTTCGAAGCCCTGGAACAGGGCCGCATTCGCCTGGATACTCCAGTTCCCTTCTCCGCACACGCTTCCGCCCAGGCGCCGACGAAGCTCGGTGTCCGCGCCGGCGGTACGATCACGGTCGAACAGGCAATCCTCGGCCTTGTCACGCTCTCAGCCAACGATGCATCTACGGCTCTCGGCGAATTGCTCGGTGGCTCGGAGGATCGCTTTGCGCAAGTGATGACCGCCAAGGCACACGCGCTGGGCATGACGCGTACAACCTATCGCAATGCCAACGGTTTGCCGAATACCGCCCAGATGACGACCGCTCGCGACCAGGCCCGCCTCGGTATCGCACTTCGCCAGCATTTCCCGCAGTATTACGGTTATTTCTCCACGCAGAGCTTTAAGTTCGGCAATCGCATCATCCGAAGCCACAACCGTCTCGTTGGTTCTGTGCGCGGCGTCGATGGAATCAAGACCGGCTATACCCGCGCGGCGGGTTTCAACCTGGTGAGCTCCGTTCAGGTCGACGGCAAGTCGATCGTTGGAGTTGTTCTCGGCGGTGCGTCGACCCCTGCCCGCGACAATCAGATGCGCAAGCTGATTGCGGCCTATCTGCCGAAGGCATCCAGCCGCGGCGGTTCTTCGGAGTTGGTCGCCCAGACCCCATCGCAACCCGCAGCGCCTGTCGCGGAAACGCGCGTCGCTTCGGCTGCGGCTGAAGTCAGCGTGCCGCGCACTGCTCCGGACCCGCGCTCTCAGCCGGCATCTGCGCAGGTCGCGTATGCCGATGTCGCCCAGTCGAAGTCCGAAAATCCGCTACTCCAGCAAGAAATGCCCGCGCCGAAGAAGGTCAAGACGCAGGCCATCAAGCAGGCATCTGTCGCCACGCCGGCACCTGCGCCGGCCTATGTACCGCCGGAACAGGGTGACACCTCAGTCGACGAACTGACGACTGCCTCCACCAAGGAGGCGCAACTAACGGGGTGGGCTGTCCAGATTGGCGTTTCCGCAAGCAAGGAAGGTGCAATGGATCTGCTCGACAGCGCCAAGAGCAAGGGCGGCAAGGCTCTGCGCTCGGCGAAGCCTATCGCAGTCGCTAACGCCGGAAGCTATCGTGCTCGCTTCGGCGGCTTTGATGATCAGCGTTCTGCCGTGAACGCCTGCAACGCCCTCAAGCGGGCTGGCGTGAAGTGCTGGGCCACGGCTCAGTGATCAGCGACCTGCCGCCTGACATGCGCAGGCGGCAGTCTAGGACGTCGTGATCGGTGTTTTTGATCCGACGGAGTTCTGAGACTCGGTTTGTAATGCGTAGGGGATGAGAATGGCGATCAACGAGAATGTTCCGGAGTTTCCGCCACATGGCCGGGTGACCGGCAAGAATCCGCGAGCCGGTTTGCACCCACTACACGAAGCGGCTTTGCGGCTGGCAGAGGTGGGGTTGCAGCGGCAGAAGCCAAAGTCGGCAAAGACCAAGGACCTGATTAATCTGCTGTTGTGCCACGGCGCGCGGGCGTGGCGCTGCTCGCAGGCGGAAGCCAACATCCACCTTCATGTCACGTGTCCGGAAGGTCGGGCACCGGTAACGCTGCGCCTGCGCTGATCAGAGCAGGCCGAGTTCGGAGAGCTCGCGGCGAAGGTCCGCGGGCATTTCTGCAATCCCTTCTCCCAGGCTGTTCAAATCGCGCGGTACATCGTCCTGCGGATAATAGCGCCAGCCCTGGAAAGCTCTCTTCGGCTGCACGGCCGTTTCGATGACTTCAGGCCCAAGCACAAGATGGCATCGCGAGATTCCTTCGCCATCGGTAAAGGTCTGGATGTCGAGCAGTTTCTGGCGTGCTTGCACCTGCCCCTTGATCACCCAATAGAGCGAACCGCCGTCGAGTAGTTCCTCGACACGCTTCGGGACCATCCTTGTCGTATGTACGGAATGCGGCTCAAGCCCGGCCGCAATTGCCCGGAGAGAGCGTTCTGCGACCCATTCGCGCAGATCGTCAATCGAGTCCGCGCCTACGCATAATTTAATGAGATGCAATGCCATGCCGCCGTTGAAGTCCTTTTATCGGGCAACGTCAAGCGGCAAGTCGCATGTTCACAAAGTCAACATTCCACGACGTTGACGGCAAGCCCGCCGGTGGATGTCTCCTTATACTTCTCGCTCATGTCGTTGCCGGTCTGCCGCATAGTTTCGATGCAGGCATCCAGGGGAACGAAGTGCTTGCCGTCTCCCTTGATTGCCAGCGACGCCGCTGTAACTGCCTTGACCGCGCCGAGGGCATTTCGTTCGATGCAGGGAACCTGCACGAGCCCGGCAACGGGGTCGCAACTCATGCCGAGATGATGTTCCAGCGCGATTTCGGCCGCGTTCTCGATCTGCTCCGGCGTGCCGCCCATAACCGCCGCGAGGCCGGCAGCCGCCATGGCGGCCGCGGACCCTACCTCGCCCTGACAGCCGACCTCTGCGCCGGAAATAGAGGCGTTGTGCTTGATGATCCCGCCAATCGCGGCGGCAGTCAGCAGATAGTCGCGGATCCCGTTTTGGTCCCAGTCGTCGTGGAAATGCTCGTAATAGCGGATCGTTGCCGGGATGACGCCCGCTGCACCGTTCGTGGGAGCCGTAACCACGCGACCGCCAGCGGCGTTCTCCTCGTTGACTGCCATGGCGTAGACACTCAGCCAATCGTTCGCGAGCAGCGGGTTAATACGGTTGCTGCGCCACTCTTCCTGCAGTTTGTCATGAATCGCACGGGCGCGGCGGCGCACATTAAGTCCACCCGGCATGATGCCATCGACCTTGAGGCCGCGTTCGATGCAGGAGCGCATGGCTTCCCATATGCGATCAAGGCCTGCGTCCAGTTCCTCGCGGCTGCGCTGCGTTTCCTCATTGGCGCGCTTCATCTGCGCGATCGAGAGGCCGGAACGCGCGGCCATGTCGAGCATCTGCCTGGCTGAGGAGAAAGGATACGGAACCTTACGCGAATCGGAAGGTACCTTCTTCTTGGCGCGCATCTGCTCGAGCTCGGTGTCAGTCACAACGAAGCCGCCACCAACGGAATAGTAGATGCGCTTGATCAGCATCCGACCGTCCTTGTCGAAAGCGGAAAGCGACATGCCGTTGGCGTGGCCCGGCAACGGCAGCTTCTTGTCAAAGATCAGATCGTTCTTCGGTTGGAAGCTGTAGCTCGGATGGCCGGGCGGCGAGATGCGTCCGGAGCGTTCCACCTGATCGATAATACCGTTCATCTTGTCCGGATCGACGCTGTCAGGCTGCTCTCCCATCAACCCGAGAATGACTGCCCTGCCCGTCCCGTGTCCGATGCCAGTATGCGCCAGCGAACCGTGCAGACTAACCTTGATGGACGCAACCTGAGCGCCAGAGGTCGGACGCGGCCAATCGTCCGATAGAATCAGATCGAGGAAACGATTGGCCGCAGTCATCGGACCCATCGTGTGCGAACTGGAAGGCCCGACACCGATCTTGAATACGTCGAAAACGGAAAGGAACATGACTGCGTCCTATAAAGTTGCTGCGTAAATCTACGCTAACGGCTCTCGTGATCACTGCGATGGACCGACATGGCATTTCACGCATGCGACATCTGTAAAACGAAGTGCTGCGGCTTGCCAGTCATTGCAGCGTGCGCCCGCATCTGTAGAGTGGCGCGGCGACAGGAACCTGATTCAATATAATGATGACGACAGCGGATTACATTGCACTGGTGTTCTTTGCGGCGATCTGGTTTGGCTACGCGCGCCTGCTGCAGGGTGCGAATTTCTTCGGCAGGACCAGCCTCACTCATGCCATGCGGGAGCGCCGGCGCGAGTGGATCTACAATTCGCTCCGGCGCGACCTGAAGATGATCGACACCCAGATCATGGCCGGCCTGCAGAACGGCACCGCATTCTTCGCGTCGACATCGATTTTCGCCATCGGCAGCTGCTTTGCCCTGCTGGGCGCCACGGAGAAGGTCGATGCCGTCTTTGCCGACCTGCCCTTCGTCTTTCATAGCGGGCATGCCGTCTTCGAAATGAAGGTCGGCGGCCTGGCGGCGCTTTTCGGATATGCCTTCTTCAAGTTCGGCTGGTCGTATCGCCTGTTCAACTACTGCACTATTCTTTTCGGCTCGATTCCGATGATGCGTGACAGCGAACAGGATGTGATTGCCGCCGAGCGGGCGGCCGAACGCGTCATCCGCATGAACATCATTGCTGCCGGTCATTTCAACGAGGGGCTGCGCGCCATTTTCCTCTCGATCGGTTACCTCGGCTGGTTCATCAACCCCTATGTCTTCATGCTGACGACGACGATCGTCATTGTCGTCCTGACAAGGCGGCAGTTCTTCTCTGAGGCGCGTCTGGCGATCATGGACGCTCAGCCGTCATCAAATCTCCACCTTTCTCCTATTCCCCGCGCTGAGCCTTCGAACGATGGCAACGATTCATCCGAGGGATTGTGAATGACGGCTCTGGCAACGGAAACATATGCGAGCGTTAAGCCGCCTCGCATCGGCTTGCTGGATACAGCGCGCGGTGTCGCCCTGCTCGCGATGGCGAGCTATCATTTCACCTGGGATATGGAGTTCATGGGCTACCTTGCCCCAGGCACCGCCGAAACCGGCTGGCTGAAGCTCTATGCCCGCGCCATCGCATCGACGTTCCTGTTCATTGTCGGCGTCAGCCTGGTGCTCGCAAACACGCCGGAGATTCGCTTGCGCTCGTTCTGGAAGCGGTTTGCGATGATCGCTGCTGCCGCGCTTGCGATCTCGGTGGTGACGCGGTTCGTCTTCCCCGGGGAATGGATATTCTTCGGCATTCTCCATTGCATCGCGGTCCTCAGCCTGCTTGGCCTTGTCTTCCTGCGTCTGCCCTTGCCTTTCACCATCGCCGCGACCGCTGCAGTCACCGCGGCATGGGTCGTGGATACCTGGGTTGCGCCGGATCTACTGCGCTCGCCGATCTTCAATCCGCGCTACCTCGCCTGGATCGGACTCGCCGAGATGCCGCAACGATCGAACGACTATGTTCCGATCTTCCCCTGGGCGGTACCTTTCCTGCTTGGCATGACGGCGACCTTGCTTGCGATGAGGACGCGGCTGCTCGACAAGCTCGCACGGCTTGGCACAGGCTCAAGCCTGCCGGCGAAGGCCGGGCGCCATAGCCTCGCCTTCTACCTGATCCACCAGCCTGTGCTGATCGCAATTGCCTACGGACTATCCGTGATTATTCCGCCCGCGAAACCGGATCCTGTCGAAACCTACCTGAGGCAATGCAATGCTTCGTGCGTGATGCAGGAAGGCGAAGCGGTATGCCGCAGCTTCTGCCAATGCACCCTCGATAAACTGCAAAATCAAAAGCTCTTTACGGAATTCCAGTCTGGCGCCATCAAGCCGGATGACGGGCGGATCATGGCGCTGGCGAGCGAGTGTAGTGCCAACACGCAATAATCAGGTGCCGACGCCGATATCGGCCAGACGACCGAGGCATGCCTCTTCGATGTTGTCGAGTTCGGCCAAGGTGTCGTCGATGTCCTTACGCTTCTGGCGTAGATCTTCGCGCTTCTCATCGACGCGCTTCATCAGGAGCTTGAGCTGGCCCAGCTCACCCGGCGGCTCCTTGTAAACCTGAATGATCTCGCGGATTTCCGCGATGGTAAAGCCGATGCGTCGGCCACGCAGGATTTCCTGGATGAGGCGGCGGTCCGCTGGACGGAACAACCGTGTGCGTCCACGGCGCTCGGGATGAATCAATCCTTCGTCTTCGTAGAACCTCAGCGTACGCGTTGACACTCCAAACTCGCGCGTCAATTCGGTTATGCTATAGTATTTGCTGACCGGCATGGGCTCCCCACCACTAAGGTAGCCAATAATATTGACTTTTACGTAATAGTCAATTTCTGCAACGAAATTCGAGCCGGCTAAATTCCGAACCACCATGTAGCGATGCCGAGAAAGGCAAAAAAGCCCGTGCAATCGGTCACCGTCGTGACAAAAACTGATGACGCAATGGCCGGGTCTGCTCCCACCTTATGCAACAGCAAAGGCAGCAGAATTCCGGCAAGGGCTGCCGCAAAGAGGTTGATAATCATCGCAGCGCCGATCACGAAGCCCAACTGGTAGTCGTGAAACCACGTGGCGGCGATGGCGCCCATGATGACCGAGAAGAGCGCGCCGTTGGCGATGCCGACGCCCGCCTCTCTGCGGATGATGCGGCCTGCGTTGTAGATATCGATGTCGCCGGTCGCCAATGCGCGGACAGTAACGGTCATCGTCTGCGTGCCCGCATTGCCGCCCATGGATGCCACGATCGGCATCAGCACGGCGAGCGCGATCATCTTCTCGATCGATTCGTCAAACAACCCAATAACGCTTGCAGACAGCAAAGCCGTTCCGAGGTTGATCACCAGCCACAGAAAGCGAGAGCGGACGGTCGAGAAAACATTGTCCGACAGCTCTTCGTCGCCGACACCGCCCAGACGCTTGATGTCTTCGTCGGCTTCCTCATGAATGACATCGACCACATCATCGATCGTAAGCACGCCGACCAGCCTGTCGTTCTCGTCGACAACGGCGGCGGAGAGAAGGTCGTACTGCTCAAAAAGCTGGGCGGCTTCTTCCTGGTCCATCTCCGCGGGGATCGGATGATTCGTCTCCCGCATGATGGATTCAATCTTTGTCTGCCGCTTGGTACGCAGGATCTTGTCCAGATCGACGGCACCCAACAGCCTGAATGTCGGGTCGATGACAAAGATCTGCGAGAAGGAATATGGCAGGTCTTCCTCGTCGCGCATGTAGTCGATCGTCTGACCGACCGTCCAGAACGGTGGCACCGCGACGAATTCCGTCTGCATGCGGCGTCCAGCCGAGCTTTCCGGATAATCGAGCGCACGCCGCAGCCGCACGCGTTCGGTAAAGGGCAGCTGCGCAAGGATCTCCTCGCGGTCCTCGGTGTCGAGATCCTCGAGAATGTAGACAGCATCGTCCGAATCGAGTTCGCCGATAGCGGCGGCAATCTGCTCGTTCGGCAGCTGGTCGACGATCTCGCGACGAATCGTTTCGTCGACCTCGGTCAGCGCCGTCATGTCGAATTCGTCGCCAAGGAGACGAACAAGCGCGAGTCGCTGGTCTGGCTGCAGCGATTCGAGAAGATCGCCTATTTCGGATTCGTGCAGGCGGGCAACGTGCTGGCGCAGGAAGATCGTGTCGCGATCGGCGATGGCTGCGCCTACGAGCGCCAGAAAATCGCCTCGGACGTTGCCACTTTCGTCGTAGATGTCGGCGTCGCTGCTGTCTGGCCGCGGGCGGACGAGCTCTTCTGCGTCGTTCGTCATGATTTGCCGCCCTCGCATCCGGTTGAAGTTCAACGACTAAGCGTCGAAATATATGAGTTTGTGCTAGCCGAAACCTCATAGTCCGTCCAGCCGCAAACGCCTCGCGTGGATGACAATGCATGTGCGTAGCGATAGTTTCCGCGCAACTGAAATCAGGAACCCCGCCATTGGCCATCCGCCCCATATTACAGTTCCCCGATGTCGGTCTTAGAACCGTTTGCGAGCCCGTCGACGTCTTTGACGAGCGATTGCGTGAACTCGCGGATGACCTGCTGGATACGATGCGGGCCGCGCCAGGGGTTGGCATCACCGCCGCGCATATCGGCGTCTTCCGTAGGCTCTTCGTGATAGAGCTGAGCCGTGGCGAGGGCGTGCGTTTCTATGTCAACCCGGTGGTCACTTTTGCTTCCGACGACACGATTCGCCATGTCGAAGGGAGCGTTTCAATGCCCGGAATGACCGACGAGGTAGTGCGGTCCAAGGCCATTCGCGTTCGTTACCGCGACCTGAACGGCGCCGAGCACGAGGAAGAAGCGGAGGGTTTCCTCGCAGTCTGCATCCAGCACGAGATCGATCAGCTCGACGGCATCTTTTGGATACAGCGCCTCTCACGGCTCAAGCGCGAACGGTTGGCCAAGCGCTGGGATAAGATGCGAACATAACCGTTATTTTTACAGAATTAATCTCGTGTTGATTGTGCAAATACAGCCAGCACGCGCTCTGGAATAAGAAACAAAGTTCCATCACGAAACTGTCAAATTAGGTCGCGGATCTGTGATTTCATTTGATAAAGCAGCAGCGCATGCGTGATTTTTCGCCCACATTCTTGCCGCAATTCAAGCGCGAACTCATCGTTGCCGAGGGTTTGGTATCGTTGTCACTACAACGAAGAATTGAGGATATTTCCCATGCGCTTCAAATTTGCTGCCGCCGCTTCCATTCTCGCCCTCGGCCTGGCAAGTGCGGCCTTCGCCCAATCGCAGTATTCGAACGACTACAGTAACGACAGCGACGGGTTTGCGCCTGTCCAGATGACGCCGAAGAAGCCGGTTCACTACGTCAATCGCAAGGCACCGGAATATTCCGACGACTACACGAACGACAGCGACGGCTTTGCCCCGACGCGGACGTCTTCGTCCGTAGACAAAATGACGACCGCGAGCGTCAAGCCCCTGGCCGACTGCGACTACATGAAGACGAACTCCAGGGTGCATACAGCCGGCGGCGACAGCGGAGCTTCACACTCGGATGCCTGCCGCGACATCGGCGACAAATAGACGTCGACTGCAAGGGGTCGGGCATCCGGCCCTTTGCGCCTTCCTCGAGAGGGCTTTGGATCACCGATCATTGACAGTCTCGCCGAAGACCGATTCGAACGCCTGCCGAAGGCGGATGTCGACATCAGCCATCATGACTGGCAGGCCAAGATCGACGAGGCTCGTAACGCCATAGGCGGAAATCCCGCACGGAACGATTCCGCCGAAATGGTCGAGATCGGGTTCGACATTCAGCGATAGGCCATGGAAGGTCACCCACTTTCGTAGCCGGATGCCCAGCGCAGCAATCTTGTCTTCAGCCATGGTGCCATCGGGCAAAGGCGCTTTATCAGGTCTGCGCACCCAGACGCCCACACGGTCCTCGCGCCGCTCGCCGCGGACATTCATCGAATCAAGTGTACGAATGACCACCTCCTCGAGTGCGGCAACAAAGGCGCGCACGTCTTGGCGTCTGCGCTTCAGGTCGAGCATGACGTAAGCAACACGCTGGCCTGGCCCGTGGTATGTATATTCACCGCCGCGGCCGGTCGCGAAGACAGGAAACCGATCGGGTTGCACTAGGTCTTTGGCATCCGCGCTGGTTCCCGCCGTATAGAGAGGCGGATGTTCCACGAGCCAGACGAGTTCGTCGCCGCCGTCCGCGATCGCAGCGACCTCGTGCTCCATGTTTTCCACAGCCTCTTCGTAGGGCACGAGCCCGTCGGCGATGCGCCATCGGATCGGCCGCGAGCCTTCACGGGGCAACATGGAGAATTCGATATCTGTGCGTAGCATAGCCATTCCTTGTCGCTGCTGCGCCTGGGGCAGCGTTGCGAAGGTCTATATGGCCTCGTTTCAAGGGCGATTCAAATGCTGTGATTTCTTTTGAAAAAATCTGCCATATCGCCCTTGTGTACCCCAAACGCTTTTGCTACATGCTGCCCCGCCGGCACAAATCGGCACCTACCACGATGCGGTCGTGGCGGAATTGGTAGACGCGCAGCGTTGAGGTCGCTGTGGGGCAACCCGTGGAAGTTCGAGTCTTCTCGACCGCACCAACCATCCCTGGGATGGTTATCAAGAGTTCGGCTCTTCTCTTTCATCTTCGATCGGAGATAACCCCAGGCGCGGTATTGGCTGCGACTTGTGGACACGACTGCCGAGTGTGCGAACGCTCGCGTCCGCTATGCGCTGCTATGTCTGCAGTGCGTCTTCGGCCCCTTCACCCCAACCGTGACTTTCTGTATAGCCCCTTGGACCGAATATAGAATCTCACTGATGCACAATTCTCCCGAACACCAAAATCCTCTGCAGGGAATGGCTCTGATGGCGGGCGCCATGCTCGTGTTGCCGGCGATGGATGCAATCGCGAAATACATGGCGACATTCGAGGCGATGTCGCCGGGCCAAGTGACATTCTACCGCTTCTTCTTCCAGCTCGTCTGCACTCTGCCGTTTCTGTTCGTGATCTTCGGCCGCCAGGCCCTACACGCCAAACGCCCCTGGATGAATTTGTTGCGCGGGATCCTCCACGGTGCGGCGAGCTTGCTCTTCTTCGTTGCAGTGAAATACATGCCGCTCGCGGACGTGTTCGCGATCTACTTCGTTGAACCCCTCATGCTTACTGCGCTATCGGCAATTTTCCTCGGTGACAGGGTTGGATGGCGTCGATGGATGGCGATTTTCGTTGGTTTCGGCGGTGCAATGATCGTCATACAGCCGAGCTACGAAATCTTCGGCTTGAAAGCGCTCTTGCCTGTCCTTTGCGCCTTCCTGTACTCACTTTATCTCTTTCTGAACCGGGCAATCGGTGATGCCGATTCACCACTGACGATGCAGACGATGGCGGGCATCGGCGGTACTGCCTTCATGGCGGCGGCATTGATTGTGGGTAATGGACTCGGCATCGGTGATTTCCACGTCTCCTTGCCCTCCTCTGCGTTGGCGCTCGCTCTGTTGCTGATTCTCGGCACGATTTCGGGCTATGCGCACATGGTCATCGTCCGCGCTTTTCGGCTGGCACCATTGTCGCTCCTTGCACCGTTCCAGTATTTCGAAATCATCTCCGCGACGGTGCTTGGCTACGCGCTGTTCGGCGACTTTCCGAACGCTTCGAAGTGGATCGGTATCCTGATCATCGTCGCTTCCGGTCTCTTCATCATCTGGCGGGAGCGCGTGCAGGCGCGATCGTTAAAAACGTCGTGATTGGGTGAGCGTGCCGTTAACAGTGCTTCTTGAGAGATCATCAATTCGCTCGCGGTAGAAGGGCCTTCGGCCTCATGATGAGGTTTGGAGACAAAAAATGAGCGAATTCCGTCTCGCTTTTCCGGCATGTGTGATTGCCGGGAAGCATCGGCTGACGGCCGAAGATATAAGTTTGCTGCGCAAGCATACCTTTCCGGAAGGCATCCGGACCGCGGACGACGTGGTCGCCATGCTGGCGCTGAACAATTCCTGCCCCGAAAAATGCCCTGAGTGGAGTTCCTTCTTTGTGGAGCAGCTCGCTGGTTTCATCGTCAACTACACTTACCCTCAAGGATCCCTCGACGAGATCAATGTGGCCTGGCTCATGCGCATGGTCGCGACAGATGGCGTGGTCAATTCGGCGCTAGAGCTTGAATTGGTTCTGCACGCAATGGAAATCTCCGCGAACGTGCCGGATGAGCTGCGCGCCTTCGCACTCGACCAACTGCGTCTTGCGTTGACAGAAAGCGTCGGCGGCTACAAGCTGTGTCGCGCAGTGGATCGAAAGGGCATCACGCGCCAGGATATCGACTACGTCATGCGGATTCTGCGCGGTGTCAGCGATGCCGGCGTCATCAATGCGCCGCCCCTCACCTGGAGTGTTATGATGCGGATCGCGGAGGAAACGCTGCCAGCCGCAAATCATCCGCGTTGGGCAGACATTCTATCAGCGCTCCAGCTCGTGGACTACGCCGAGGCCCCGCGCCGCAGCCGGTGGCTCAGGATCGTGGATGACAGCTTCGGTGGCGAAACCGCGGTCGCCTGACACCCTCGGATATTCTTTCGGCTGATTGTGCGTTCCGGTGTTTATGCGTAAAACTCCGGAACGCATATTTTGGGTGGAGTCTCCATGTTCAAGAAAATCCTGATCGCGAATCGCGGCGAGATCGCTTGCCGCGTTATCAAGACCGCGCGCCATATGGGAATTGCGACGGTAGCGGTCTATTCGGATGCGGATCGGGATGCACTCCACGTGGATATGGCTGATGAGGCTGTTCATATCGGTCCCGCGGCAGCCGCCGAAAGTTATCTCGTCGCGGATAAGATCATCGCAGCCTGCAAGCAGACCGGCGCCGAAGCGGTCCATCCCGGCTACGGTTTTCTGTCCGAACGAGCGTCGTTTTGCGAGGCATTGGAAAAGGAAGGAATTGTCTTCATCGGTCCGAAGCCGAAGGCCATCATGGCGATGGGCGACAAGATCGAATCGAAGAAGTTTGCCAACGCCGCCAAGGTCTCGACCGTCCCCGGCTATCTCGGCGTGATCGAGGATGCGGGTCACGCGGAAAAGATCGCCGCCGAGATCGGCTATCCCGTTATGATCAAGGCGTCCGCCGGCGGCGGCGGCAAGGGTATGCGGATTGCGTGGAACGAAGTGGAAGTGCGCGACGGTTTCGACCGGGCACGTTCCGAAGCGAAGAGTTCCTTTGGTGACGACCGTGTCTTCATCGAAAAATACGTTGTCGAGCCCCGCCATATCGAGATTCAGGTGCTCGCCGACGCGCACGGCAACATCGTCTATCTCGGCGAACGCGAATGCTCGATTCAACGCCGCAATCAGAAAGTCGTCGAAGAAGCGCCCTCGCCGTTCCTCGATGCCAACACGCGCGCGGCGATGGGTGAGCAATCGGTCGCGCTTGCCCGCGCCGTGGAATATCAAAGCGCCGGCACAGTCGAATTCATCGTCGATCGTGACCGCAATTTCTATTTTCTGGAAATGAACACGCGCCTGCAGGTCGAGCATCCGGTTACGGAGCTGGTGACCGGTATCGATCTGGTCGAGCAAATGATCCGCGTTGCAGCTGGCGAGAAGCTTCCGTTCGTGCAGGGCGACATAAAGCTGAACGGCTGGGCGATCGAGAGCCGGTTGTATGCCGAGGATCCCTATCGCAATTTTCTGCCCTCGATCGGTCGGCTGACGCGGTATCGCCCGCCTGCGGAAGGCAGGTCCGGAAGCGCCATCGTGCGCAATGACACCGGCGTCTTCGAGGGTGCCGAGATTTCGATGTACTACGACCCGATGATCGCGAAACTCTGCACCTGGGCACCGACACGCCTGGAGGCGATCGAAGCGATGAATGAGGCGCTCAACGGTTTCGTTGTCGATGGAATCGAACACAACGTCCCCTTTCTCGCCGCCCTGATGAAGCACCCCCGCTGGCGCGAGGGGCGCCTGTCTACCGGCTTCATCGCCGAGGAGTATCCGGATGGCTTTGCGCCGATGGTGCCCGATGCAGACCAGCAAGCGACTCTCGCGGCGGTCGCTCTTTCGGCCTCTCTCATTGAGGCCAATCGTCGAGAGCGCTTCGCCGACCGCTTGCGCGCTCCCACCGGTGCGACCCGCGACGACTGGACTGTCAGGCTCGGTGACAGTTACGTTGATGCGCGTTTGGTTGACGGGCTGGTGACGATCCCGTTCGACATGGACATCGAGATCGGTGGCAGGATTTCCAACGTCGTCACCGACTGGAGACCCGGCGACGCCGTTTGGCACGGCAAGGTCGCGGGCCAAAACGTAATTGCACAAATCCGCCCGGTTCTTAACGGTCACAGGCTGGACTGGCAGGGGATATCTCTGAAGGCCAAGGCGTTGATGCCGCGGCACGCCGCGCTCGATAAGCTGATGCCGGTGAAGCTTCCGCCCGATACGTCGAAGCTGTTGCTGTGCCCGATGCCCGGCCTCGTCGTTTCCATTGCCGTGGTCGAGGGCCAGGAAGTCAAAGCTGGTGAAACGCTTGCCGTGGTGGAAGCCATGAAAATGGAGAACGTCCTGCGCGCGGAGCGAGATCTGGTCGTCGGTAAAATCAACGCCAAGCCCGGAGAGAGCCTTGCTGTTGATGCCGTCATTCTGGAATTTGCCTGACCAGCGCCCTGCCGCCTTTCCTGTCTCGCCGGTCAGGTTTTATTAACGGCTGACTGCCTATCGTGGTCCGCCCGGCAGGATGCCGGGTGGAGGTAGCAAATGACGGCGCTGCAATCGGCGATCCTCTTGCTGGTCACAAATGTCGGCCTTCTTTGGCTTCTGATGCGCGTCCCGCTGGGACGTAGAACCATCTGCCTCAGCCGAACCTATCAATGCTCCCCCGACATACTCTGGAACGCGATGAATCCCGCTGGTTCGGAGGCGTCGTGGCACCACTCGGTCATCAGCAGTCGTGCGCTTGCTAATCGATGCGGTATCGTGGAGCAGACTTACCAGCATCTCGACAAGAACGGTGCGCCGTCGCGCCGACTGCTTGCGTTGGAACCGCTGCCATCGGTCGCGAAGAATGCCCAAGGATTCCAGGCTCGCATCATCGATGACAGCACGCTCGATCCCTCATTCTGGAACGATTACCGGGAGCGGCGCATCATTCGACCAACACCGGATGGTGCCCTGCTGGAGGTCGAGCAGACGGACAGATACCGCGGACTGGCTTTCCTCATGTTTCGCTATTTTGTTCTGCGCCGGGAAATGAAGGCGCTCGACGGATGGTTGAAGACAGGCGAATCGCTGCCGCAGGGTCACTTTGAGCGACCGTGGGTCCAAGGCGGTCTTGCTGTGGTATCGACTCTGCTGCTCTGGCCCTTCTTTGGGTTCGATGCGGGTGGCCTGATGCTCTCGACCTTCCTGACGCTGGTCGTCGTGTTGCATGAATTGGGGCATATGGCGGCCTACCGCATGTTCGGTCACGCATCCGTCAGGATGATCTTTGTCCCGTTGCTTGGAGGCATCGCTATCGGCGGGAGGCCATACCGCTCGCTGTTCGAGGTGGCAACCTGTGCGCTGATGGGCGCGGGAATGTCGGCCGTTGTGGTTCCAATTCTTGCGGTCGCCGCGCAGCTTTCGGATGCCGGCCTACTGCCCGTGGCGTCACGCGGACCTCTGCTCATTTTCATGTTGATCCTCGGCGCTTTCAACTTGCTGAACCTGCTGCCGATGAATCGTTTCGATGGAGGTCAGGTTCTTCGGCAGATCTTCCGTACGCGAAGGTCGCAGATTGCAGCCAGTTTTGTGGTGACGCTCTGCATTCTCGGCATTGGATTCGAGGTCGGTTTGCCCGCGAACATGCTGACGGCGGGCCTGCTCGTCTTCACGCTTGTCAGCCTCGTGAGTGGCGGTTCGGTGAAGCCGCGCCAGATGCTCGAAGAGATGAGGGATGGCGAGCGCATGCTGGTTGCCTTCGGTCTCTACGCGGCCATCGCAGTACACGGCTATGCCATTATTTTCGCAACTGAAACGCTCTTTTGACGCAGGCCGTATAACGCCTGGCGCAATCAGTGTATTCGGAAGGGAAACTCATGGTCACGGACAGTTTTTCCTTGAGCCGTCCGCGCCGTGCGTGCAAAGGTCCGCGCTATCAAATCAGCAGGAGACACCTGACATGGACGTTCGCGCCGCCGTTGCCGTTGAGGCTGGAAAGCCGCTTGAAGTGATGACCGTTCAGCTGGAGGGACCACGGGCCGGCGAAGTGCTGGTCGAGGTGAAGGCGACGGGCATCTGCCACA